>NZ_KV821490.1:0-11468 GCF_001815675.1 Neisseria sp. HMSC065D04 | reverse complement strand
CTTGTCCTGATTTAAATTTAATCCACTATACCTTCCCTCATTTTTCATCTTCACACTCTATTTAAATTTCTCAACAAAATGACACACCCAAATTCCCCGCAATCCGAATTTTTACGCGGCATCAAAGAATGTTCGCCCATGCTTATCGGGCTTTTGCCGTGGGCGCTGATACTCGGCGTACAAGGTGGACAGAAAGGGATGAGTTGGCTGGAAATGCTGATGATGACGGGCATGAACTTTGCCGGCGGCTCGGAATTTGCAGCGGTCAACTTGTGGGCAAACCCGCTGCCGATACTGATCATCGCTACCGTTACCTTCATGATTAATTCGCGCCATATTTTGATGGGGGCGGCAATCGCGCCTTATATGCGGGATATGCCGCTGAAAAAAGCCATGCCCGCGCTGTTTTTTATGTGCGACGAAAGCTGGGCGCTGGCGTTTGCGGAAATCCAAAAGCGCAAGGCGATGGGGCTGCCGGCGTTCAATATGCCCTATTACGCGGGAGTGTGCTTTATCCTGTATACCACTTGGATCGGCTTTGCGGCGTTTGGCGCGGCGGTCGGGCCGATGTTCGGCGATGTCGCGGCATGGGGTTTCGGCATGGCGTTTCCCGCCGTGTTTTTGGTGCTGCTGCGCGGTATGTGGAAAAGCTTTAAGGCGGCACGCCCTTGGTTCGTCAGCCTGATTGTGGCGTGCGGGACTTATTTGTCGGTGGACGGGCATTGGTATGTGCCGATGGGTGCGATTTCCGGCCTGCTTGCCGCCTATCTTTGGGGTGAGAAGGAATGAAGGATTTGCTCTCTTGGCAGTCGTTCCTGCTGTTTGCCAGTATGCTGGCGGTAACGTATTCCACCCGCCTTATTGGTTTTTTCGCTTTACGCAACCGCACCTTAAGCCACCGCGCACAAATCGTGATGGAAGCCGCGCCGGGTTGCGTGTTGATTTCCGTCATCGCGCCTTATTTCGTATCCGATAAGCCGCACGAGCTGATTGCCATTGCGCTGACCGTGCTTGCCGCAAGCAGGTTTTCCATGTTGGTTACCGTGTTGATCGGCGTGGGCAGTTCGGGGTTGTTGGGGTATTTGATGCGCTAGGCGGCTGCATTTGAGTGAAACCGGTTACACCTGCTTTCAGACGACCTTATCTTGTTATAATGTCGTCTGAAATTTTTTATAAAGCAAAATCATGGCAAACCAAAGACTCATCTACGGCTTCCACGCCGTCAACGCCCGTCTGTGGCAGAACCCGAAATCGATTACCGAACTCTACGTCCAAGAAGGCAAAAACGATGCCCGCACGCGCGACGTGTTGGAGAAGGCGGCAAACGAAAACGTGCGCGTACATTTCGCCGACGCCGACCGCCTCAACGCCATCAGCAAAGGCGCGCGGCATCAGGGCGTGGTCGGATTTATCAACGCTTCCAAAAACCACGTCCACCTCGAAGACGTATTGGAAAACCTGAGCGAACCACCGCTATTGCTGATACTCGACGGCATCACCGACCCGCACAACCTCGGCGCGTGCCTGCGTACCGCCGACGCAATGGGCGTACACGCCGTCATCGCCCCGAAAGACAAAAGCGCAGGGCTGAACGCCACCGTCAGCAAAGTCGCCTGCGGCGCAGCGGAAACCGTCCCCTACATCACCGTAACCAACCTCGCCCGCACCCTGCGCGAGCTGAAAGAATACGGCATCTGGATCATCGGCACCGACATGGGCGGCGACGCCGACCTCTATCACTGCGACCTGCCCGACAGCGCGGCATGGGTGATGGGCAACGAAGGCGAAGGCATGCGCCGCCTGACGCGCGAACATTGCGACATGCTGGTGTCGATACCCATGTTCGGCACGGTCGAAAGCATGAACGTCTCCGTCAGCGCGGGTATGGTATTGAGCGAAACGCGCCGTCAGCGGGTGTTGAAAGCAGAAAAATAGGACTTAGGTTTGTGAACGGAAGACGTCGTCTGAAAACCAAATTTCCAGTTTTCAGACGACGTTTTACTTAGAGGCGATTCTCTTTACCCGACCATTTCATCGACTTTGCGTTGATAGCTTTTCAACAGATCCGCCGAGCGGGCGAAGCGTTCGGCTTCGTCGTCTGAAAGTTGCAGGTTGATGATGCGGACCGCGCCTTGGCGGTTGACGACGGTCGGTACGCCGATATACACGCCGTTTTGTCCGAACTCGCCTTCAAGCAAGGTGGAAACAGGAAGCACGACGCCTTGATTGTGCAGGATGGCGTTGGAGATGCGGCTCAAACCCATGCCGATGCCGTGGCTGGTCGAACCTTTGGCGGCGATGACTTCGTAGGCGGCATTGCGCACGGTGTTATAGATTTTGTCCATACGCGCCTGCCCGTCTTCTGATTGTTCCAACATCTTCTGAACCGACATACCCGCGATGTTGGCAGTACTCCAAAGTGCAATGATGCTGTCGCCGTGTTCGCCGATCATCATGGCATCGACGCTCCAAGGTGCGACGTCGAACTCGTTGCCCAGACAAACGCGGAAACGGGCGGAGTCAAGGATGGTGCCCGAGCCGATAACGCGCTCTTTGGGCAGGCCTGAAAAGCGCAGGACGGCATAAGATAGTACGTCCACAGGATTGGAGGCAACTAAGAAGATGCCGTCAAAGCCTGAAGCCATGACTTTAGAAACGATGTCGCGGAAGATGCGCAGGTTTTTGTCGATTAAGTCCAAACGGGTTTCGCCGGGAGCCTGCGCCGCGCCCGCGCAAATACACACGATATCCGCATCCGAACAATCATCGTAATCGCCGACGTAAATACGCGCGGGCGAGGCGGCATAAGGCATTCCGTGGCGGAAGTCGCGCGCTTCGCCTTCCGCGCGCGTGCGGTTGATGTCGATTAAAACCATGTCGTCGCACAAGGCTTGGTTGAGCATGGAATAGGCATAGCTGACACCGACCGCGCCCAAGCCCACAACGACTACTTTGTTACCAACTTTTTTCATGTTTATTCCTGTTTGTTTGTAAATAGGAATTATTAATAACACTTGGACGGGGTGGCGTCAAATTTCAGACGACCGAGGTTTTGAAATGCTCAAAAAAATCTTACCCAATGACTAACCTGTAATAAATTCCCTCAAAAACTCATCAATCCGTTTATTCAAAAAAATCATGCGCTCTTCATTGAAATAAACTTTTGCTTTTTCTCTGTCGACCGTTGCTTTTAAGCTGTTTAGTCTACCCAAATCCAAATTCTCTCGGGTGTATTTCCTTGCCAGCATTGCGCGGAGTAAATCGCCGTCCAAGCTTAAATTTTGGATAACTTTCTCTACTTTATCGTTGGCATCTTTTTGTTTGTAATCGGCGATGTAGTCGCTCAATGCCAAACTCGGGTCAAGCTCAATATCACCTGATTGCACATCGTGTAAAAACAGCTCGGCAAATTTTTGGTCTTCCTTGGAAAGTGTGGCAAAAGAATGATGCAATTCTTCAAGTGCCGCCGCTTCTTCCATGCTGCCAATGTTTTTGAGCCATTTTGTAAAGCGGTCATTCATATATTCCTGATCTATTCTGTCGGTTTCAATCTCATTGATATGCGAGCGCAAATCAAATGGCACTTCGTCGCTACCTCCACCGCCGCCACCAGGTTCTTCTTTAAATAAATCTTTATAACGTGCCAGCAGTTTATCGTAGGTCTCTTGATCGAAATTGAGTGTGGCAGTGATCACGCTGTCGTCTTCCTGCACCACGTTATAGCTTAATTTTTCCCAAACAAAGCCGAGCAGCCGGGCAGCCTGCAAGTGATCGTTGAGCTGATTGAATAATTTGACAAACTTCGCGCAAGCAGTTGCATCATCAGGATTGGTTGCAAAATCTGCCACTCCCGCACGTTTGAAAATATCGGCAATCTCGGCAAAGCAGACATTCATTTTGTTGATAATCTTATCCAAATTATCCACAAACAAACCCATTGGACGGTCGCCCGAATAAAGTTTTACGGCACGCTCAATGTTTTGTTGCATCGTGTGCGGCTTGCGGTAATAGCGGATTAAACCAAAAGGCTTATCGGTTTTGTCGCATAAGCGATTGGTGCGGGAAAACGCCTGAATCAAGTTGGCGTAGTCCAGAATCTTGTCCAAATAGAGCGTATTGATCCATTTACTGTCGAAGCCTGTCAGCATTTGATCGACCACAATCAACAAATCCAGCTGCTCGTCGGGCTTGATCCTCTTATATGCATTGATATGCGACAACCTGTCTGACAAGTCCGTTTTAAATTTGGCGTAAGAGGCATAGCCGAAACTCGTACCGAACTGGGCGTTGTAATCAGCTAAAATTTCGGCAATCCATTCTTCTTTGTCACTATCATCCTGTTCATCATTGGGGATATTCGGATCGAAAAGAGCGGTCAGCTTCAGCCCGGAATTTTTGGCTTTAATCAGGCGGTAATAAGTGACCGCTTCAGAAATGGAGCTGGTGGCAAAAATGGCATGATATTTTTTTCCTTGGCTGAGCCGCTGCCAATTTTCCAGCATGTCTTTAATCACCGCATTAACATGTGCCGGCGTTTGATATTGAACATTGGGCACATAATCCTCAATGCCTTTTTGATATTTGCCGTTCTTATCATACTTGCCCGCCATCGGCACATCGTTCATAAAGCGGTTGTAGATTGTCTTTTTCGCCTCATCAGCAAATACCTCGCTTTCATCTGCTGCTTTTGCCTCCTGTAAAGCAACGGCTCGGCGCAAATCGCTGTCTTGGAAGGTGCGGATATGGAAGGGGTGGAAGCCCAGCACATTTTCATCACGAATGCCGTCTGCGATGGAATAGCGGTGCAACTCATTGCCGAAAACCGTGGCAGTGGTTGAGTTTTTCTTTGCGTTTTCTTCTTCAATCGGCGTGCCGGTAAAGCCGAAGAAAAGTGCATTGGGGAAGGTGTGCTTAATGGTGAGCAACATGTCGCCAAAAGTAGTGCGGTGGGCTTCATCAATAATAAACACCAAATGCTTGCCGCTGATTTGCTCGATGTCAGCCTCATTTACCCCTTCTTCTGCCTTGATATTATTCATTTTTTGAATGGAGGTAACGATTAAGCGGTCGCGGTCTTGTTTGCTTTTCAGCTTGGCGAGCAAAATGGCGGTGTTTTCCGTTGCCTGCACATCATCTTTACTGTCGGCAAAATTCTGATATTCCTCCAGCGATTGCTTGCCCAACTCAATACGGTCAAGCAAGAAAATCACCTTATCCGCATCTTTGCGTCGGCTGATTAACTGCGCCGATTTAAAACTCGACATCGTTTTTCCCGAGCCGGTGGTATGCCAAATATAGCCGCCGCGCTGATTGCCCGCCGTCCAATCTGTTTTTGCCACCGTGTCGGCAATTTTGTTAACCGCATAATACTGATAGCTGCGCAACACTTTCAGCTGCTCGTCTTTCGCATCGGCAATGGTGTAATCGCCGATAAATTGGTGCGCCATCGGAATTGAGAGGAAATGCGTTGCCACCTTATCCCAATCGTTCATATACACATTATTGAAATCTGCCCAACGGAAGTAAAACGCCGGATTTAATGGACCGCCGGTATTGGCAAAATAGCGGCACTCTTCCGGCGTCATCGCCACAAACACCTGCACCAGGCTAAAAATGCCCGAAAACGCCCCCGCCTTATGGTATCGCTCAATTTGGTTGGTCGCTTGGCTAATGGGCACGCCTGAGCGTTTCAGCTCAATATGGAACATCGGCATCCCGTTGATTAACAGCATCAAATCGCCGCGCTGCTTGGGGTATAAATCCGAACGGGGGGTGAAGTGGGGCTGTTGGGCAATTTGATAGCGGCTTTTGCCGGCAGAAATTTCCTCACGGTCGAAAATATCCAGCGATACTTCCTTGCCGAAATGACGGCTTTCCTCATTTTCACGCTTAATGGCCACCGTTTTGCCGTTGATAAAGCCGTTTAGCGCATAAGGTGTTTTGAGTGCCTGCACCTGCTCCAAAATCTGGTTCATTTCCGAGCGAATCAACGGCACATCGAGCTTGTCGATGTGCTGATTAGTTTTATTCAAATGCGCCTGCCAGTTGGCAATCAAATCTTCTTCGGTGGGGTGGCGCAACACTTCCTTTTCCCAGCTTTTGGTGGCCAGCAAGGCAATCAGTGCGTTTTCAAAATCAGCTTCTTTATTAAAATTAAACATTCTTTTTCTCCGTAAGGGACTCGCTCCCTTTTTCAGACGACCTCAATCATAGACAGGAACGCTGTTCTACATCAACATCGCCGCCAACAGCCCTTTTTTAAGTCGGTTTAATTTTTCGATTTCTGCCGACTGTAAGGCAATGGTTTCGTCCAGTTGGCGGAAGAACAAACCAATGGCGTTTTGTTCTTTTTTTGTTGGGAATGATATTTCAATTTTTTTTACAATTTCACCTGATAAATTCCCTTGGCCACCTTGAAGATATAAATTAACAATATTTTCTTTATTATTTTTAAGCCATTGTGAAATGAATTCTGCATCGTAATTTTCATTTGGAATGATAGCTAAAATTGCTTGATTGATTGCACCATTAATTTTACTTCGTTCAACTTCTCCACTTGTTGCACCATACAACGCATATAGAATGTCACCTTGCTTTACTAATTTTGCAGATGAGTTTTCTAAACCTTCTTGAGTTAAAAACAGTTCAGTTTTTGAGCTATGAATTTCACCTGAACGAATAAAAGGAATATTACCACCATAAAATTTAGAATTTCCAACGCTAGGGGTTCCTCCTGAATAAGAACTAGCAACCTCCCCCAACTTCCTACATTCCCACTCCCCCTCAAACCCTTTAAAGCGGATTTTCGGTATTTTTTCACCGTTTGCGGGGAACATTTTTACCAGCATTGCCTTTTTAAGCTGACGGCTTTTTTCCAACACCGCACGGCTCTCGGCGATTTGGCTGTCTAAGCGACGGAAAAAATTGCCAATAGCGGTTTGTTCTGGTTTGGTTGGGGGAAGAAAAATAGGAGTTTTTTTACCTGTATCAATAGTATATGTTCCTACTGTTCCAATACCTGCTGTTTCAATAATAAAGCCTTGAATAAAATCATCTAAGAAAGAATAGTAGAAAAACAATCCATTAACTGTATTTTTATTTTGAAACCAAATAACATTACCATCTTTAAAATAAATTGGTTCTTCATTTTCAATTAAATAAGGAACACCAATTGTCCCGACACCAGTAACAAGCAAATCACCAATTTTTACTTTTCCAGACAGCTCAGAATATTCTTTATATTTCTTTTCTGAAATAAACAATGGTTCTTCTATTTTTTCACCTTTACTGAACGCAACAATATCCCTAGCTCTTAAAAATCTAATCCCCTCACTTGTCCAATCAGATTGGTGAATTCTTTTTACTGATGTAACATTCATTAAATTGCCAATCTTTTCAATCTCCCACGCCCCTGCAAAACCCTTAAACCGCAAACGTGGCTCTTGTTGCTTATTCATCTCGTCCCCTTAGCCTTTCAAAATCGCCTGCCACGCAGCAATGCCCTGCAAATCAAACTCGCCGCCGGTGAGTTCGTCCATCATTTGTGCCAGTGCGGCGGCGCTTTCTTGTTTACGCTCGCTGATATGCTGATAGGTGTCGGCATATTTGTCGCAAAGTGCGGTCAGTTTTTGGCTGAATTGCGCCAGCATGTTTTCAGGCAGCCTGCACATCGCCGTATTGAGCGGAACAAACCATTTTTGGCGGAGCAAATCGAGGGCTTCGGTATCATCCAGGGCTTCAATGGCGGCTTTGGTGTCGCTATGAAGTTTAGCGGATAGGGTCTTGAGTTCTGTCTTGAGCGTTTTTTCTTCGGCAAGCAGCTTATAGGCAGCCTGCAATTTTGCGCCCAGGCTTTCTTCGTCAAAAATGTGTTTGTTGATGGCTTTGGTTAAGTCGGCTTTTTTGGCAATCGCTACGCCATCGGCTTCTAATTCTTGTTGCAAGGCTTTTGAAATTTCAGCATTGATAAAGCCGTCGCCTTCTTCATTGACGGCTGGGCAGACTTTTTCTTCTTCGCTCAGGTTTTCCAAAATGCTTTGCATCTCGGCGACGATTTCTGCCAAGCGGCTTTCTTTGGCTTTTAGGTTTGCCAATTCCTGCGGCAATTTAACGGCTTGCACCAATTCAAACGGCAGAATATGCCCTACCCAGCCATCTTGTACTTCGGCTTCTTTTTTGGTTTTGTTGTCTTTTTTCAGCACCATAAAAGGATCAACCTGCTTGATTGCCTGTTTGCCTTCGGTTTGAATCATCTCCAAATCGGCAGCAATGCCCGCCACATCGGCACGCCATAGGTCATCGAGTTTTTGATAGGCGGTGTAAAAATCTAATAAGGGCATTGCCTGCACTTTTTTCCGAATGAGTTCGGCAAGTTGCTGCTGGGTTTGGGAGATGTTGAGTGTTTCCATCGGTTCAATCAGCAGGGTTTCCAAGCTGGCGGCGAAATCGGCAAAGTTTTCTACAAATTGCGCTTGGTAATTCAGCACGCTGGCGTGGCTTTGCATGGCGGCTTTGAGATTGTCGGTTTTCGGTTGCACATAAGGTGTGCCGTTATCGGTAAACAAATCAGCCTGCAAGCCGTCAAAGGCTGCCCAATAGTCTGCAAATTGTGCCAGCTCGGCTTTGGGAATGCCGCCGTGCATAGTGGCGAAAATATCCCATTGTTCCACCGGCTCGGCAGAATCGACATAGCGCGGAATGTTGAGGTTGTAGCCGTTTGCCACAATTTCGGCTTTCGGCACAATGCGGGAGAATTTAGGCAATTCTTGGCGATGGGTCACGCAATCGACAATGCGTTTGATGTCGCTTGCCTGCAAATGGTTGTTTTTGCCTACTTTGATGAAATGCTTGGAGGCGTCAATCATCAGCACGTTGTTATGCTCGCGCTCTTGGCGTAAAACGATAATGATGGTGGGAATGCCGGTGCCGAAAAAGATATTGGCAGGTAGCCCGATAATGGCATCGATATGATTGTATTCAATCAGGTTTTTGCGGATTTTTTCTTCTTCGCCGCCCCGAAAAAGCACACCATGTGGCAAGACGATGGTCATGATACCGTTGGGTTTTAAGTGGAATAGGTCGTGCAACAAAAAGGCAAAATCGGCTTTTGCTTGCGGGGCGATGCCAAAGCGTTTGTAGCGTACGTCGTTTTCTTTGTCTTTCGGATTCCACGGTTGGGAATAAGGCGGATTGGACACCACAGCATCCAGATAAAGCGGCTCGCCTTCCAGCGGCCAGTCGTCTTCCAGGGTGTCGGCATTGCGGGTGAAAATATTACTCGGCAAAATGCCGCGCATCACCAGATTCATGCGCGTGAGGTTGAAGGTGTTTTCTTTTAATTCCTGCGCGTAATATTTGATGCTGTCGGCACTTTTAAGATGTTTGGCAACGCTATGGCCGATATTAATCAGCAATGAACCCGAACCGCTGGTCGGGTCGTAGATGCTGATTTCTTCACGGTCTTTCAGATGATCGGCAATGATTTCAGACATCAGCAAAGATACTTCGTGCGGCGTATAGAATTCACCCGCTTTTTTGCCTGCGTTGGCGGCAAACATACCGATGAGATATTCGTAGATAAATCCCAATACGTCATAGCCCTGTTTGCCGTCCATGGGAATATCGGCAATCAGCACGAAAAGGTCTTTCACCGCATTAGTTTGGCTGGCGGCAGTATCGCCCAATTTGCTCAAGCCCGATTCCAAGGTTTTGAAAATGCCGTCAAAAACAGCGGTGTAGTTTTCTGCAATATTGCGACTGAAAGCGCTCATTGCCGTGCGAACGTGGGCAATATTGAAATCCGAGCCTTGATCCAACCAAGTTGAAAACAGATGTTCGTAGCTGATGAAATAGCCGAGATTTTCTTTAATATAATCAACCAACTCACCCGATTCGGTAAGCTGCTCGGCAAAATCTGATTTTTCCAATCCTTGTTCAAGGACAAATTTCTCCAGTTTGTCGGACAAAAATTTGTAGAAGATAAAGCCTAAAATGTAATCTTTGTATTCGTTCGCTTCGATTTTGGAACGCATTTTATTTGCCGACTGCCAGATTTTGGCAGCAAGTTGTTGTTTGTTCATTTTTGTCTCTTATTGGTTCTTGATTCTATACATATTGCGATATTTATGATTGCTAGATGCAGGCTTAGTAGCTATGATAAACCATCAACACAGTGTTTACATAATTTATAGTGGATTAACTTTAAACCAGTACGGCGTTTCCTCGCCTTGTCCTGATTTAAAGTTAATCCACTATACATCGTAGAGAGAGTATTCATTCATCGATGCAAAGAAAAATGGTAGGAAAGCTCACATTATACAAAGGTCGTCTGAAACTCAACTTTCAGACGACCTCTTTTTAACTTTGCAGCAAAGCTAAAAAATATTTTATCATTTCCTATTGGGAAATTATATTGTTCGTAAATTGAGATTTATTGCTTAATCATTTATCCGTACAATCCGCCTCATCAAATATTTTAAGGAGGCAATGATGAAAAAAATGCCTGTATTGTTTGTCGGGCATGGTAGTCCGATGAATGTGCTGGATAAGGAAAATCCGTTCAACCAAAATCTCAGCCTGATTACGCAAAAGTTTGCCAAACCCAAGGCGATTTTGATGATTTCGGCGCATTGGTACAGCAGCCGTTTGCAGGTTACATCGGGCGAACATCCTGAAATGATTTACGATTTCTACGGATTTCCTGAAGAGCTGAGCCAAGTGCAGTATCCGGCGCCCGGTTCGCCTGAATTGGCGGAGCAGGTGCGGTCGTTATTGCAACCGGAGAATGTCGGGCTGAATCCGACGCGCGGTTTTGATCACGGTGCGTGGGCGGTGTTGAAATTTCTGTATCCCGATGCCGATATTCCTGTGGTTCAGCTCAGTCTTAACCGTTCGCAATCTGCGGAATGGCATTTCAATTTGGCGAAAAAATTATCCGCCTTGCGCGAACAGGGTGTGTTGATTATCGGCAGCGGCAATATTATCCATAATCTGAGCGTGATGAGTAGGGCGCATATCAATCAAATCGGCGCGGGTTATGATTGGGCGTTTGCGTTCCGCGAAGCGGTCAATCAGGCGATTGTCGAGCGGGATGACGACACTTTGATTCATTACGAGCGGCTGGGCGAAAAGGCGATGCTCTCCGTGCCGACGCCGGATCACTATCTGCCTTTTCTTTGCATCATGGCATTGCGCGAGCCGGATGATGCCATTACGTTTTTCAACGACAACCTTGTCGCTGGTTCACTCAGTATGACTTCGCTTTTAGTGGGGTAAAAGAAAAAATATGGCAACGCTATTTCGGTCAGGTTATGATTTAATACAGCATATTTGATTGAAAATGCTAGGTTTATTGACGCGGGCTGTTTTTTGTTTTTCAGTCAAAGAAACCAGTGCATCAGTTGGTTAAAAGGTCGTTTGAAAACCTGATTGGGCGTTTTCAGACGACCTGAGACCTTTGCAAAATTCCC
>NZ_KV821489.1:0-272 GCF_001815675.1 Neisseria sp. HMSC065D04 | reverse complement strand
GATACCCGCACCCTGATTCCGGATCGGGCAATGATGCAGGTAACGCGCGGGGGATTTCATTGGGAAAACATTATCGGGAAAGACGGTATGCCCTACGAAGCCGACTTATATTTCAAACTGGATAATGATGACGCCTATATCGTACGCAGTTTTTTCTATATCCCTGCCGACAATAAAAAAGCCCCTGCCAACTGGAAAGCCCAAGAAAAAGAAGCAATAAACACCATGGAGAAAAAATTCCGCCAAGAAATCCTCAATGGGTTGAAAACCAG
>NZ_KV821488.1:73667-85229 GCF_001815675.1 Neisseria sp. HMSC065D04 | reverse complement strand
CGCCGTACTGGTTTAAAGTTAATCCACTATATATATCCTAGATATGCCTATTAAGCTATAAAAAACTGCACATGACCAAGCCGGATTTGGTCTCCGGCTTACTAATGTGCAGTTTACGATTTTCAGACGACCTTTGCTGTTTAGATGGCAAATATACGTCTTTATCGATTTCCAGCTTTATGCTTTTTCTTTTTGGCGCATTTTTTCCGCCATCATTTCATGCAGCGTTTTCTTGGCAGGTTTCATCGGAACGCGGTTGTCCGTCCAGCCCAGTTGCTTGCTCGGCGTCAATGCACGGAATTTGGTGGCCGCCCAACCGAAGGCACGGTAGGCTTTGCTGCCGCTGAAAATGCCGTTGAATGTGCGCCATGCCATTTGTTCGCCGAAGGTATGCGATGCGCCTTGTCCGCGAATAGGATGCGGTACGACTTCAGACGGTGAACGTTGTGCTTCGACACGCAGACGCTGCATTTGTTCAGTAATCGGAATGCGTACCGGGCAGACTTCCACGCATGCGCCGCACATGGTACAGGCGGTCGGCAGGTCGCGGGTGGCATCCAGACCCAACAGGTGCGGGGAAATAATCTCGCCGATAGGGCCGGGATAGGTTGTGCCATATGCCGCGCCACCGATACGGGTATAAACCGGACAATGGTTCATGCACGCGCCACAACGGATACATTGCAAGGTACGGCGCATTTGGTCTTCGGCATAGGCTTGGCTGCGGCCGTTGTCGAGCAGAACCAAGTGCATTTCCTGCGGACCGTCCAGCTCTTCGCTGCGGCGCGGACCGGTAATCATGTTGAAATAGGTGGTAATGTTCTGACCGATGGCAGAACGCGGCAGCAGGCTGTACAAAGGCGGAACGTCCGACAGCTTGGCGACAACTTTTTCAATACCGGTAATGGCGATATGCACGGGCGGAACGGTGGTACTCAAGCGACCGTTGCCTTCGTTTTCCACTAGACACAACGTACCTGTTTCAGCAACAGCAAAGTTTACGCCACTCAAACCGACATCGGCAGTGCTGTAAATATCGCGCAGGGCTTTGCGGGCGAAGCCGGTCAGTTGGTCTACGTCGTCCGTAAGCGGAGTTCCAAGATTTTGGTGGAAAAGTTCGCTAACCTGTTCTTTGGTTTTGTGAATGGCGGGCATCACGATATGGGTCGGTTTTTCGCCTGCCATTTGGACGATAAACTCACCCAAGTCGCTTTCCACCGCTTTAATGCCTTTTGCTTCAAGATAATGGTTCAGCTCGATTTCCTCGCTGACCATAGATTTGCCTTTGACCATCAGCTTACCGTTTTTGGCAGTAATGATGTCGTGGATGATTTCGCAGGCTTCGGCCGGAGTTTCCGCCCAGTGTACTTTCACGCCCAACTTAGTCAGGTTTTCTTCCAGCTGCTCCAGCAGGGCGGGTAATTTGGACAATGAGCGTTGACGGACGTGTTCGCACAAATCGCGCAGGTTTTGCAACTCTTCTTCGTCGGACAAAACGGCTTTGCGCTTGGTCATCAGCATATCCATCGCGGTACGCAGACTCTTACGCAAAGGCTTGTCTTGAAGGGAAATTGCGGCGTTTTGTTTGAAAGTTTCCGGCTTCATGTGGAACTTGATGGTTTGCGTAGTCATGCGTTTTCCTCCAAATCGGCAGGGGAAATGTGGTCAGGCAGGATGGCGAGGATGACCAAATCACGCGGACCGTGCGCGCCGTAAGCAAGCGTCAGTTGGATGTCTGCGGTTTTGGACGGGCCGGAAATCAGGAAAACATTGGTCGGCATACCGTTTTCCACCAGTTTTTCGCCTTCGACGGCGTTATGAAATTCGTTATACATCTTCGCCGTATCAAACAGGCAGAAATGCACGGGCGGGACAAGGCTTAAAGTACGCGGTTCTTCGGGGCTGGAAAACAGCATCAGCGTACCGGTACGGGCGATGCCGCATTGCGAGCCGCTGAAGCCTGCATCGATGTTCGCGAAAAACTCGGTTTTCCAAGTATCGATTTCGCGTTCGAAAGCAATCGGTTCGATATTGCTGTCCACCAGAGCGGCACGGGCGATTTGTCCGTGTTCTGTCGCTAATGGCAGTAGGATGTTTTTCAAACCTTTGCCTTCGGCTGCTTGACGGAATACTTGCGGCCAGCCGGTTTTGGTCACCCAATAAATTTCGGTTTTGACGGCGCGCATAGCGGCAGCCCAATGTTTCAGACGCTCAACTTCGCTGTCCCAAGAAACACCCATTTCACGGTAATAATCAAAAACTGCGGGCTCTTCCATCGGTAATGCGTCGGCTTTTTTCAGTTTTGCCAAAATATTTTCGCGCGCGCTCATGCTTTGCCTCCGGTACGTTCCAACAAGAAGGATGCGATGTGTTTCGGACGCGGCATATTCGGCTCGTCTTTAGCGATTTTGCCGCCGATGTTCATCATGCAGCCGCAGTCCGCGCTGATGATTTCGGTTGCACCGGTTTCTTTCAGCGCGGCGACTTTGTCGGTTACCATCGCGCCGGAAATATCGGCCTGTTTGACCGAGAATGTACCGCCGAAGCCGCAGCATTCGCTTTCATGGTCGTGAACGATGCGTTCAACGTTTTCCATGCCGTCAATCAACTGCCAGCCTGAAATATGGACATTCATTTCGCGGCGGGCGGCGCAGGAAGTGTGAACAGCGACTTTGACCGGCTCGCCTTTGTCTTCAGGCTTGTAGCCGATGGCAAGCAAGAAATGAGTAAACTCAATGATGCGGTTGGCACAATCAACCGCTTTGGATTCGTATTCTGTATTTTTAAACAGGGTGGGCCAGTGATGTTTCATCATGCCGCCGCACGAGCCGGACGGTACAACGATCGGCCAGTTTTCAGGGAAAAGGTCGAGTTGCGCTTTGGCGACATCAAACGCCTCGGTTGGATGACCGGAAGAGTAGGCGGGTTGGCCGCAGCAGCTTTGCGCCATCGGGAAATGAACCCGTATGCCTTGCTGCTCGATTAAAGTAATGGCATCCATGCCTGCTTCGGGCATGAAAAGATCAAGGACGCAGGTGCCGAAGAAATAGACATCCGTCGGCTTGCTGTCGAATGTAGTGATTTTGGGTGGGGTGATTGCGCTCATTTTTTCGTTAACGGGAGTACCCGTTTTTCTTTGTATAAATAGACGGCTACTTTAAGTAATTGCATGTAGGCGGTCAAGTATAATTTTAAAAAATAATATTGGAAACGATTGATGGGTCGTCTGAAATACTGATTCCACAAATGTAAATAGTTATATGCGAATAAATATCATTATATTTAAAAGCTAACTCATTTATTAATGAATAAATGAATCAATCCATATGAATGCCCGGGTGTTCAACAAATATGATTGCACCCGGGTTTCAAACTGTTTTATAGAAAAAATAGGGGAGGGTAGTTAATTGGATTGAGAGGAAGATGGATTTTTAGATGCATTAATTTTTGATGCAACCCACAGCGCGACACCTGAGCCCAACATATCCGCAATGCCGTCGCCAATAGAGCCTTCGCGTGTTGTGGTAAACGTAGCTTGTGCCCATTCACTTCCAACAGCAAACAGAAGTGCGAATATCAACAAACCGAAATACGGAATTTTTGCTTTTTCGTGAATATAAGATTTTGCCAATAACCAAATCTGGGCAAAAAACAAAGCGAAGTGGGCTACTTTGTCGAAATTGGGAAACGGTGGCGGCGTATTACCAGATTCCTTGAAAATCAAAGAATAGATACCGGCCACAAACCAAACGATAGCCAACAGACTGAATTTATTGATGTAAAACTTCATTTTTGTTCCTCATCCAACCAAGTTTGGCAGATAGCCGCAAGGCGGATGAATTTGTTGCCGCGTCCGTTCAATATGTCGCGCCATTGTTCAACTTCCTCTGTTGTCGGTGCATCATCTATACTGCATTCGTACAGCAGGAAATCAAGGGTTTCTTCCACTACGCCGATGGGTTCATTCTGGATTAATTCTAAAATCTGAGACATATGGGGAATTTTTCAAAAGAGGAGGGCGGATAATGATGTACACAACATAGCATTTACTTGCTGTGTAGGAAACGTGTAGCTTCTTCCCATTCGCCCGCCATTATTTTCGGCATCGCTTTTAATGATTTGGCAATTGCCTCGTCAATCTGTTGGCGGTGTTCTGCGCTTGGCTTGTTCAATACATAAGCGACAACGAGGTTACGGTCACCCGGATGATCTATACCCAAACGCAAACGGTAATAGTCAGGTGTACCAAGACGGGCTTGGATATCTTTCAAGCCGTTATGCCCCCCATTTCCGCCGCCAAGTTTAAATTTGATACGACCGCAAGGAATATCCAATTCGTCATGCACAACCAGTATCTCTTCGGGCTTGATTTTGTAAAACTGCGCGAGTGCGGCAACAGACTGGCCGGAACGGTTCATAAAAGTCATGGGTTTAAGCAGCCACACATCGCCATCAGGCAGATTCGCCCGCGCCACCTCACCAAAAAATTTTTTCTCTTCTTTAAATGATACTTTCCACTGCCACGCAAGTTCGTCTAAGAACCAAAATCCTGCATTATGGCGGGTTTGTTCGTATTCGCCCCCGGGATTTCCCAGTCCGACAATCATTTTGATTTTATTCGACATAATTATTTCTCAATACCGCAGAAAATGCGGTCAATTTCGATAAAAGGTCGTCTGAAAATGGTTTCAGACGACCCAAGTTAACTATCAATCCTGATTTTGTAAACGTTTGCGGCGTGCCTCTTTGGGATCGATCAATAATGGGCGATAAATCTCAATCCGGTCTTTATCGCGAAGAAGCGTCTCACTTTTAACTGACTTGCCAAAAATTCCCAGCGGAGCAATTTGTAAGTCCAATTCAGAAAATATTTCATCCAGCCCGCTTTGACATACCGCTTCACGCGCCGTACAGCCATTTTGCACATTCATTTTTTTCAACACTTGCTTGTCAGGCAAACCGTAAACGACTTCAATCTCAAGCATAACGGCGATCCGCTTCTTTAACGAACGCATCAACCAATGCTCCAGACAAATGGCTGAAAACAGGCGAAATCATGGCAGATAAGACAGAGTTGGAAAATTCATATTCCAATTTAAATTCAACTTTGCACATATCGTCGCCCAAATCTAAGAATTTCCATGTTCCCCGCAAGATTTTAAAAGGTCCTTCCAACAAATCCATTCGGATTTCCTTACCGGGAATATTGTGATTGTGCGTAGCAAATGATTGGCGCACGCGCATATAGTCCATAAAAAGACGCGCTTTCAACTCATTGTTTTTTCGTTCGATTACTTCAGTTTTACTGTACCAGGGCAAAAATTTCGGATAGTCTTCAACCTTATCGACCAACTCAAACATTTGCTCCGTGCTGTGCAAAACCAAGATATTCTTCTCAACCTTTTTCATGCTCAAACAGGCTCAAAATCGGAAAGCGGTATTATAAACGAATTCACTGTATTTTTCAGACGACCTCGAATCTCTGCAACCATCCCAATCCAACTCATCATCAAGACAGTCCTGCTTGGCAAAGTATAACGATATGCGTATAATCGACCTTTCCCATCTGGGGGCGATCTTGGTTTCGACGGGGGTTGCAAAGCAGATGCGGGCATACCGGGGTCTCAGATTTCCCGTAAAACACTGAATCTAAATAGTCGCAAACGACGAAACTTACGCACTGGCCGCTTAAGGCCTGCCGTTGCAGCAGTTGGTCAATGGGCTGTGTAGCGCAAGCTACCGCAACGTCATTCTACATTGACTGGTTTTCCGCCGGGTTACTTGGCGGGAAATAAGATTTAAGGTAACTGGTTCCTAGAAGGCCTGTCGGTCGGCATGATAGGAACGAGATTTTAAATAGACACGACTAAGTATGTAGAACGCTCTGTAGAGGACTTCCGGACGGGGGTTCGATTCCCCCCGCCTCCACCAAGCCTAATTTTCAGTTTTATTTTATAGCGTATAAGAGCCTTGAAATATAACAATTTCAAGGCTTTTTGTTATCTCATTGCTGATGTTTAAAGCAAACAGGAATCTGCTATCGACAAATCAAACTGATTCACCGTTCTGCTTTGCCTCCAAAAGCTCCCAGCGTTCCAATTTTTCCAAAAGCAGTGTTTCGATTTCTTCGGCGCGGTTTTGCAATGCACCGGCTTTCTCATAATCTTTGAAGATTTCAGGATCGGAAAGCTGCGCGTTGATTTCCGACTGTTCGGTTTCCAGGGCGGCGATTTCGTCGGGTAGGGCGTCGAGTTCGCGCTGTTCTTTGTAGGAAAGTTTGACCGTGCGGTTGGCTTTGGGTTTGGCTTTTTCCGGTTCAGCGGCTGCTTTGGGTGCGGAGGTCGTCTGAATTTTCTCTTCGCGTGATTTTGCGTCAATATAGTCCTGATAGCCGCCGATGTATTCTTTCAGACGGCCTTGTCCTTCGAAAACAATGCTTTGGGTAATTACATTGTCGAGGAACATACGGTCGTGCGAGACAAGGAATACCGTGCCTTGGTAATCGCGCAGCAAGTCTTCGAGCAGCTCTTGGGTGTCGATGTCCAAGTCGTTGGTCGGTTCGTCCAAGACCAGGATATTCGCGGGGCGGGTGAAGAGTTTTGCCAGCAGGAGGCGGTTGCGTTCGCCGCCGGAGAGCGATGAAACGGGGCTTTGCGCACGGGCAGGGTGGAACAGGAAATCTTCCAGATAGCTCATGACGTATTTTTTCTTGCCGCCGATTTCGACGTAATCGTTGCCTTGGCCGAGCGTGTAAAACACGGTGTCGTTTTCGTTCAACGCACTGCGGAACTGGTCGAAATAGGCGACCTCCTGCTTGCTGCCGATGCGGATTCTGCCGTAGGTCGGCTGCAATTCGCCCAAAATCAGCTTGAGGAAGGTGGTTTTGCCGATACCGTTGGGGCCGATTAGGCCGATTTTGTCGCCGCGCTGCAAGATGGCGGAGAATTTGTCCATGATGACTTTGTCGCCATAGGCAAACGAGGCGTGTTCCAGCTCGGCGATGATTTTGCCGCTTTTCTCGCCGCTGTCGAGCTTGAAGTTGACTTGTCCCTGCACATTGCGGCGGTCGGCGCGCTGGCGGCGCAGTTCTTCCAAACGGCGCACGCGGCCTTCGTTGCGGGTGCGGCGCGCTTCGATGCCTTTGCGTATCCACGCTTCTTCCTGCGCGTGGAATTTGTCGAAGAGGCGGTTGTGTTCCGCTTCAACCGCCAATTCCTGCGCTTTTTTCTCGCTGTATTTGGAGAACGAGCCGGGATAGGAGCGCAGAATGCCGCGGTCGAGTTCGACAATGCGCGTGGCGATGTTGTCCAGAAAACGGCGGTCGTGGGTAATCACGACCAAGCTGCCTTCAAACGCTTTGAGCAGGTTTTCCAGCCAGATAATCGCGTCGATGTCCAAATGGTTGGTCGGTTCGTCCAGCAGCAATACGTCGGGCTTCTGCACCCAAGCCTGCGCCAAAGCGACGCGCTTTTTCTGCCCGCCGGAGAGGTTGCCGATTTTTTCATTCTCCGGCAAACCGAGTTCGCCCAAAGTCTGCTTTACTGCCGCATCCAGCTTCCAGCCGTCCTTCGCTTCGATTTCAAGCTGCAATTCGTTGAGCTCTTTCAATAAAGCCTCACTCGAACCATTTTCCAACTCATGGCTGACGCGGTGGTAACGGCCCAGCAGATCACGGATTTCGCCCAAGCCTTCGGCGACGGTGTCGAATACGGTGGCTTCCTTGTCGAAAAACGATTCCTGCGGCACATAAACGATTTTGAGGTTGTTTTGAACGATAATCTGCCCGTCGTCGAGCTTCTGCACGCCGGCGAGGATTTTCAGAAACGAAGACTTACCCGCGCCGTTGCGGCCGATTAAGCCGATTTTTTCGCCGCTGTCGAGTTGGAAGGAAGTTTTGTCGAGCAAGGCGACATGGCCGACGGCAAAGGAAGCGTTTTCTACGGATAAGATGTTCATAAGGAAATAGGGAAAAATAAAATCAAGTCGTGTATTTTAACTGATTTTAAAAAGCTCTGTGATAGGTACGAAGAGAGATGAAAAGAACTAAAGAATATTGAGAAACTTGAATCAATCGATATAATTTAACATAATATACATTATGCGAACTAATGTAACAGATAATAAGTTACTCACAAACAAAATCCGCCCCTTATTTTTACAGGCGGATTTTTCCAAATGTGAACTATTTAATTTTATGCATGCGTTTGTCTGTATAGACACACAGTACACCGCTATTGTTGTAGATGACTTGATGATTGGTATCGCAGAAAAATGCTGACAATTCGATAGGAACTTTTTCACTACCCCATGTTTGTGGTGAAAGGAATATAAGTTTGCCCGGCGTACATTTTTGAATTTCATCTTTATTGATTTTGCTCACCACACAAACATCACTTTGATCGATATTTGTATCAGAATTTGTATCGGACTTCATTTTGTCACAACCAGCAACCAGTACAGTCAAAGCCGTCAAAATTAGAATCGAAGATTTCCTCATATCTATTTACTCCTCAATTATTTGGATTTACAAAAAAACTCAAGCTAAATTCATAACTTGGCAATAAACTTTGCCGGAACGTTTTCAGTCAGCCAAACGCCGTTGTCTGCGAGGTAAAACTGATGACCGTCAGCGAGCATGGCTGCGGTGTTGATGGTTAACACTACGGGTTTACCATGTCGGGAACCAACTTTGATTGCAGTTTCGATATCTGCCGAAAGATGGACGAAATGGCGTGAACCTGCATGCAATCCCTGGCCAAATATCGACTGCACCGATTTTTCCGCTGTGCCGTGATATAGGATATCAGGCGGTGTCGTTGCGCAATACTGGATTTCAACCTGTTTTGTGGAATGCCCTTGCGCGGCACGAATACGCTTGCCGTCTTCTGATATGGTAAACCGTTTTTTATCATTGTTTTCAACTATTTCCATTAAAGTATCGTACGTCAATGCAACGCCGGTAAAGTTGTGCTTGGGGTGATTTGCTTGTGCCAACAGGATATCAATATCCACCCAGCCGTTTTTGTCCAAAGTAATTCCGATTTGTTCGGGTCTGTGACGCAAGATCAGGCTGAGGAATTTGCTGACGGATTTTTGTTGTTTTTCATTTAATCTCATGGGTGTTTTTCTTTCTTTTAAGTATTTTCAGACGACCTTCTCTTTACAAAGGTCGTCTGAAATTTATTTATCCAACCCCTCCTGCACCATCTGCGCTGCCCGAACCACTGCTCGGGCTTTGTTCTGTGTTTCCTGCCATTCGGAGGTCGGGTCGGAGTCGGCGACGATGCCTGCGCCGCTTTGGACGTATAGCGTGTTGTTTTTTACTACGGCTGTACGGATGGCGATTGCCAAATCCATGTCGTTGTTGAATCCCCATACGCCGACGGCGCCGCCGTAGATGCCGCGTTTGCTGGGTTCGACTTCTTCGATGATTTCCATGGCGCGGACTTTGGGTGCGCCGGAGAGTGTGCCGGCGGGGAACGTGGCGGCGAGGATGTCCATATTGGTAACGCCCTCTTTCAGACGACCTTCGACATTGGAAACGATGTGCATCACATGGGAGTATTTTTCAATCACCATTTTGTCGGTTACTTTGACTTCGCCCGTTTTGCTGATGCGGCCGACGTCGTTGCGCCCTAAATCGATAAGCATGACGTGTTCGGCGATTTCTTTGGCGTCGCTTAATAAGTCTTGCTCGTTGGCGAGGTCTTCGGCGGGGGTTTTGCCGCGCAGGCGCGTGCCGGCGATGGGACGGACGATGACGTCGTCGCGTTCGCGGCGGACGAGGATTTCGGGCGAGGAACCGACGATGTGGAAATCGCCAAAATCGTAGTAAAAGAGATAAGGCGAAGGGTTGAGCGTGCGCAGGGCGCGGTAGAGGGCGAGCGGGCTGTCGGTGAATTCCATACTCATGCGCTGGCTGGGGACGACCTGCATGCAGTCGCCTGCGAAGATGTAGTCTTTGATTTTGTTGACGCAGGCTTTGAACGGTTCTTCGCCGAATTCGCTGACGGCTTCGGTGTGTTTGCTGCCGAGCGAGAGCGGGATGGCGCAGCTTTGGCGCAACTGGGTGCGGATGTCTTCGAGGCGTTCGCGGGCGCGTTCGTAGCCGTCGGGCTGCGCTGGATCGGCGTAAACGATGAGGTGGATTTTGCCGCTCAAATTGTCGATAACCGCCAACTCTTGCGACAGCATCAGCAAGATGTCGGGCGTGCCGAGCGGGTCGGCTTTGGCGGTGTTTTTCAGGCGGTGGGCGAAGTGTTCGAAATTGTAGATGGTTTCGTAACCGAAGTAGCCGACCAGTCCGCCGGTAAAGCGCGGCAGGCTTGGGATTTCGGGCGTTTTGAAGCGGTTGTGGAAGGCTTCGATAAAGGGCAGCGGATTGCCGTCGTGTTGCTCGACGATTTCGCCGTTTTGATAAACATCGACGTGTTTGCCGCTGGCTTTGAGATAGTGGCTGCAAGGCAGTCCGATAAAGGAATAGCGGCCGAAACGTTCGCCGCCGACAACGGATTCGAGCAGGTAGGTATAGGGGCGGTTGGCGAGTTTGAGATAGAGGGAAAGCGGCGTATCCAGGTCGGCAAGGAGTTCTTGAACGAGCGGGATTCGGTTGTAGCCTTGAGCGGCTTGGGCTTGGTATTCTTGTTTGCTGATCATTTCTATTCCGTTTGTCGGGTACTTTTCAGACGACCTTATCTGAGTAAAAACCGGTTGAATTATCCGAAAAGTATAGCAGTTTATCGATAGCGTTGACAGTATGCGGGTCGTCTGAAAAAGCAAAACGCCGTTTGCTATCAACGGCGTTTTAGGCTGGGGATATCAGGCGTTTGGCGTAGCGGTATGGCGTTTTTTAGCCTGTTTCCATTTGTATGCGTAGCCGAGTACGACCGGAATCAGCGACAGGATAAATTTGAAGATCCAGCTTGCATACCATGGTCTGTTCAGAATAATAGCCTCCCCTCCGGAAGCGGGAACGACGATGTCTTTGATGGCGAACCAATCCAAATAAGGCCACCAACACATTACCAAGCTGCCTAAAAACAGCGGCCAGATATTACGGCTCAAATTAATCTGCCACAGGCGGAAGCATACGCCTGCCCATACCAGCGTCAGGCCGGTAATCAGGAAGATAGTGTAAGTATCGGCGCCGAGAAAGGCGGCGATGAAATAAGTCAGCACCACCCAAATGACGGCAAGGACAAGGACGATGATTTCTTCAGGACGTTTGAACATTTCAGCGCTTCTCCAAAGCAATGTCGCATCATACGGTTTAGGGCGGGCTGACGATTGGCGGCGCGGGAATCTTTAGGGATAACATATAAAACGTCGCTTCCTCACCGGTCAGCCTGCCTGAAAGTCTGTTCAGGCGATACTATACCCGAAACGAAATAGTTTGAATATGCTACTTATTGCTAGGACGGGCGTTTCAGACGACCCTCAAATCGTTGAAAAAAGGTCGCGTCTGAAAACCGATACCTTCAGACGCCCTTAAACCATTTTCAGACGACCTCTTTGCACCCTGTTTTTCCGATGTATAGTGGATTAACTAAATCAGGACAAGGC
>NZ_KV821488.1:58175-73567 GCF_001815675.1 Neisseria sp. HMSC065D04 | reverse complement strand
CGCCGTACTGGTTTAAAGTTAATCCACTATATCAGCCCTTCCCTTTCGCCGCCAACATATCCAGCATCCCCGCCAGATGGCTTCTGCCCTCTTCCTTGCTCACAATCGGTTCGCCGCCTTTGCGCCCTAAAATCTTGATGTCTTCCTGCGGCATTTCGTCTATGAAGCGGCTGGGTTCGGGGAACTGCCATGTGCCTTGTTTTTTGCGTTTGACGCAGTGGGTCAAAGTGAGTTGACGTTTAGCGCGGGTGATGCCGACGTACATCAGGCGGCGTTCTTCTTCGACGTTGTCTTCTTCGATGCTGTCGTTGTGCGGCAGGATGCCCTCTTCGCAGCCGACGAGGAAGACGTAGGGGTATTCCAAGCCTTTGGAGGCGTGCAGGGTTGAGAGTTTGACGGCATCGACTTCTTCTTCGTTTTTGCCTTCCAAAAGCGTCATTAGGGCAACGGTTTGGGCGAGTTCGATGATGTTTTTGCCGTCTTGCTCGCCTTTGCGCTCTAGCCAGCCGGTCAGGTCGCTGACGTTGCACCATTTGATTTCCCCTGCTTTACCCTCTTCGCTGGCAAGCAGATGGTTTTCGTAGTCGATTTCTTTGAGCAGGCCGTTGATGAGTTCGCCCGCTTCGCTGGTTTCCGCTTTGGCGCGGTAGCTGCCGAACATATCCATAAAGGTTTGCAGGTGTTGGCGGTTGGTGTTGTTCAGCAAAGCAAGGGCTTCTTCGTTTTGCGCGGCTTCATACAGGCTACATTCGTGTTCGTGCGCGTAGGTGTTGAGCTTGCCCAGCGTTACATCGCCGATGCCGCGTTTGGGCGTGGTTACGGCGCGCAGGAAGGCGGGATCGTCGTTGGGGTTGGCAAGCAGGCGCAAATAGGACAAAACGTCTTTGATTTCGGCTTTGTCGAAGAAACTCTGCCCGCCGGAGAGTTGGTAGGGAACGCGCGCGCTGCGCAAGGCTTCTTCAAAAATCCGCGCCTGATGGTTGCCGCGGTATAACACGGCGAAATCGGCGTATTGGGTTTTGTCGCCGCCGACCAGCTTCTGCTTGACGATTTGGCTGACAACCCAGTCGGCTTCGTGTTGCTCGTTTTGGCAGGCAACGACTTTGACAATTTCGCCTTCGCCGAACTGCGACCAAAGTTTTTTGGTGAACAACTTGGGGTTGTTTTCGATGACTTTGTTGGCGATTTTGAGAATCCGCGCGGTGGAGCGGTAGTTTTGCTCCAGTTTGATGACTTTCATCTGCGGATAGTCTTCCTGCATTTTGCGTAGGTTTTCCATGTTTGCGCCGCGCCATGCGTAGATGGACTGGTCGTCGTCGCCGACGGCGGTAAACATGCCTTCCGCGCCGGTCAAGAGCTTCATCAGCGTAAATTGGCAGGTATTGGTGTCCTGACATTCGTCAACCAACAGATAACGCAGCCGCCGCTGCCATTTGTTGCGCACTTCGCTGTTTTGCTGCAACAGTACGGCAGGCAGGCGAATTAAGTCGTCGAAGTCCACCGCTTGATAGCTTTTTAGGGTTTCCTGATAGCTCGCATACACGCGCGCGATTTGTTCTTCCCAGGCGTTTGAGGCCGTCTGAAGCACGTCTTCGGGCGTTTTCAAATCGTTTTTCCACAGGGAAATCTGGTGCTGCGCTTTGAATAAGGCTTCTTTTCCCGTGCCGCCCAAAAGTTCGCCGATGATTTTCGCGCTGTCGGTGGAATCGAGGATGGAGAAGTTTTTTTTGTAACCGATATGGTTCGCCTCTTCGCGCAAAATCTTCATGCCCAAAGAGTGGAAGGTGCAAATCGTCAGCCCGCGCGTTTGCGACTTGGGCAGCATTTTGGCGACGCGCTCCTGCATTTCCGTAGCGGCTTTGTTGGTGAAGGTAATCGCGGCGACGGTATGCGGCAGATAGCCGACGTTGACAATCAAATGCTTGATTTTTTGCGTAATCACGCCGGTTTTGCCGCTGCCGGCGCCGGCAAGCACGAGCAGAGGACCGCCGAGGTATTTGACGGCGGCTTGCTGTTGGGGGTTGAGTTTCATGGGAATGCAGACGAACCAAAAAGAGGCGCAGATTATAACAGGTCGTCTGAAAGCTCCAAACGGCAATCCGGCATATATAACAAAATCATCTTTGCAACAAACAAACCATTCTTTCCGTTTTTCAGACGACCCCGTTAAAGTGGCAGCATCTTCTTTTTCCCTTCCGAGCGACCATGTTATTACTCAAAACGCCCAGCGTACTGCCCGGCTTCAAAATCAGCCTCGGCCTGACTGTATTGTGCCTGTCGCTTCTGGTGGTTTTGCCGTTTGCGATGATGGCGGCGAAAGCGGCGGAAATCGGCTGGGGCGGCTTTTGGAACACGATTGCCGAGCCAAACGTGTTGGCGGCGGTGTGGCTGAGTTTGCGGATGTCGTTTTATGCGATGCTGACCAATGTCGTGTTCGGCACGTTGGTGGCGTGGGTGTTGGTGCGCTATGAATTTCCGCTCAAGGGGCTGGTGAACGCGCTGGTCGATTTGCCGTTTGCGCTGCCGACGGCGGTTACGGGCATCGCGTTGGCGACCCTGTATGCGCCCAACGGTTGGATAGGCCGCTTTTTCGAGCCTTTGGGCATCAAAATCGCGTTTACGCCCGTCGGCATTTGGATTGCGCTGGTTGTCGTCAGCCTGCCCTTTATCGTCCGCGCCGTGCAGCCGGTATTGGAGGAATTGTCGGGCGAATATGAGGAAGCGGCGGCGACTTTGGGCGCAAACCGCTTCACGACGTTCCGCCGCGTGCTGCTGCCGGAAATCACGCCGGCGCTCTTAACCGGCGCGGGCATGATGTTCGCGCGGGCAACGGGTGAATACGGCTCGGTGATTTTTATCGCGGGCAACATTCCGATGGTTTCCGAAATCCTGCCGCTGATTATTACGGGCAAGTTGGAACAGTTCGACGTACAGGGCGCATCGGCGGTGGCGTTGTTTATGCTGCTGGTTTCGTTTGTGATTCTGTTTGCGCTGAACGTGATGCAGTGGGCGTTAAGCAGGCGTTCGGGAGCGAAGGGTTGAGGGGTCGTCTGAAAACCTGAACGTCATTCCCGCGCAGGCGGGAATCCACCGCACGGCAACAGGAAAACAGAAAATCAATAAGGCAGCCGAAATTCACCAATGGATTCCCGTCTGCGCGGGAATGACGGCAGCTAGACGTTTTTTGTTCCCTTAATCAATAAAAGGTCGTCTGAAAACGAATCCGCCCCACGAAAACTGTTTTTTCAGACGGCCTCCAAACATCTTAAACAACAAACCAGAGAACACCACCGCCATGAAACCCTATTCCGCCAATCCCAACCTGACCGAACCGCGCTGGCTGCGCGTGCTGTTGACCGCCGTCGCGCTAGGGTTCCTGCTGCTGATGCTGGTCGTACCGCTTGTCGCCGTGTTTTACGAAGCGCTGAAAGGCGGTTGGGGTCTGTACCTTCAATCTATTACCGACCCCGAAGCGTGGGCGGCGATCAAGCTCACCCTGATTACCGCCGCGGTGGTCGTTCCCGTCAATGCCGTCTTGGGCGTGGCGATGGCGTGGCTGCTGACCCGTTTCGACTTCCGCGGCAAGCAGTTGCTGACCACCCTGCTCGATTTGCCGTTTTCCGTATCGCCCGTGGTTGCCGGTTTGATGTTCGTCTTATTGTTCGGCGCGCACACGGCATTGGGCGGCTGGCTGGAAGCGCAAGGCATACAGATTATCTTCGCCATCCCCGGCATTATTTTGGCGACGCTGTTCGTTACCTTCCCCTTTGTCGCACGCGAAATCATCCCGCTGATGCAGGCGCAGGGCGACAGCGAAGAACAGGCCGCGCTGATTCTCGGCGCAAGCGGCTTGCAGATGTTTTGGCGCGTTACCCTGCCCAACATCAAATGGGCGCTACTCTACGGCATCATCCTCACCAACGCCCGCGCGATGGGCGAATTCGGCGCGGTCAGCGTAGTATCGGGACACATACGCGGCGAAACCAACACCATCCCGCTTTTGGTCGAAATCTTCTACAACGAATACAACTTCACCGGCGCATTCGCCCTCTCCGGCGTATTGGCACTTTTAGCACTGGCGACGCTGGCGGTGCAAAACATCATCACAAAATTACAAGATAAAAAACTCGCCGCCGCCGAAAGGAACGCAGCATGAGCATCACCATCCAAAACTTAAACAAACACTTCGGTAGTTTCCACGCGCTGAAAAACATCAACCTCAACGTCCCCACCGGCAAACTCGTTTCCCTGCTCGGCCCTTCCGGCTGCGGCAAAACCACGCTCCTGCGCATCATCGCCGGACTGGAAAACGCCGACGGCGGCAACATCCTCTTTGACGGGCAAGACGTAACCGCCAAGCATGTGCGCGAGCGCAAAGTCGGTTTCGTATTCCAACACTACGCCCTCTTCCGCCACATGAACGTGTTTGACAACGTCGCCTTCGGTTTGACCGTATTGCCCAAGTCCGAACGCCCGTCCAAAGAACAAATCCGCATCAAAGTCGAAGAATTGCTCAAACTCGTGCAGCTCTCCCACCTCGCCAAATCCTATCCGCACCAGCTCTCCGGCGGCCAACGCCAACGCATCGCCCTCGCCCGCGCCCTCGCGGTTGAACCCAAACTCCTGCTCCTGGACGAACCCTTCGGCGCGCTGGATGCCAAAGTACGCAAAGAATTACGTACCTGGCTGCGCGACATCCATCACAACCTAGGCGTAACCAGCATCCTTGTTACCCACGACCAAGAAGAAGCCCTCGAAGTTTCGGATGAAATCGTCGTCATGAACCACGGCAAAATCGAACAAACCGGCAGCGCCGAAGCCATTTACCGCAAACCCGAAAACGCCTTCGTTACCGAATTTCTCGGCGAAACTGACGCATTTGAAGGACGCATCGAAAAAGGCATCTGGCACTACAACGGCTTCGCGTGGAAATTGGACGCGCACTACAAATGGCAGGAACAAACCGCCACCGGCTACATCCGCCCGCACGAATGGCAGATCGCCGCCGAACACGAAACCCCGATGATCCGCGCCGAAATCGAAAAAATCCACGCCGTCGGCGCACTGACGCACGTTTTGGTGAAACACGGCAAACAGGACGTACACATCACGCTGGCAGGCAGCGACGCTTCTCGGCTGGATTTGACCGCAGGGCGGGAATTGGCATTGGTGCCGAAACAGGTTTATGTGTTTTCGCAGAACGAGTTGATTGAATATTCGATTTGATGAAGGAGAAAAGCCAAAGGTCGTCTGAAAACAGGTTTTCAGACGACTTTTGGCTTTATCCGAACGGCTTAGAATTTGTATTCCACCTGACCGCGCAAGACGTTGACGTCTTGTCTGCTTGAGCCGGCAGTCGGGGTAACTTGTTTACCCGCCAAGTAAAAGCCTGACACTTTCCAGTTTTTCCAAGGAACGTAGGTCGCGCCGACTTGTACGCCTTGTACGTTTTTACTGTAGTCTTGTACGGAAGATACGCCCGAAAGTGCGCCGACGCGGCGGTAGTTCAGGAAGACGTCGTAGGAATTGCGGACTTTCCAGTCAGCGAGTTTGTAGCGGACTTCGGTGAACACGCCGTCGTTTTTGATTTTTTGTCCTGCGTCGTTATAGGCTTTGATGTTGGACTTGCTGACCGCCGCCATCCAACGCCAATCGTCGTTGAATTTGACATCTGCGCCGATTTCGCCGAAGACGGCGTTTTTCTTCGCGCCGCGCACGTCTATGTCTTTCATGTAGCTGACGGTTGCGCCGACGTTGATGTTTTCGTTAATCGGCAGGCTGCTTTGAATGGCGGCGAAGTGTTTGCGGCGGCCGCCTATGCCCCATACGTTGTCGTTGAGGCTGCCGGTACGGCGGCCTGCATAGATTTTGGTGGGCAGGGTTTTGTTGTCAAAGAAGATTTCGCCGCCGGTTACTTCGGTATCCCAGACGCGTCCGTAGGAGGAGAATGCGCCGAATTTACCGACGCGGGCTTTGACGCCTTCGGTAATCGAGCCTTCGGCATAGAGTTTGTTCACGGGAACATCATGGTCGCCGTTGAATTTGCCGGTTTTCAAGTCGATGTTGGGTTCGATTTGGGTCACCAGTTTCCAGTCTTTATAAAGTTTGGCGCGCAACCAGAATTCGGCGTTGAAATTGGTATTGGAGGCGTCGGGCGTGGGATTGGTGCTGCTGTTGTTGGCATTGATGTCTTTGGTGTCGGCACGGACGCGGAATGTTCCGTTTACGGTCAGCAAATCGTTGAAAATGCTGATTTTGTCTTCGTCTTTGCGGATGACGCTGCCCGAATTGACGTAATCGCTCGTCGTTGCCAATGCGGCGGCATCGCGCTCTCCGCTAGCGGTTTCTGCAAATGCGGTGGGTAATGCCGCCAAGGCAGCGCATACAACGGCAAAGTTTTTTTGGATGTTCATGCCAATCTCCGATTGAAGGGTAAAAGGTATTTTTAACAAAAATTCCTAATCAATATTTGTTAGAAATTTACTAATTTTTGTAATCGAACGGCTGTAATCCTATGAAAGACGGCACAAACCGTCAAGAAGATTTAGAGTATTATGCTTATTTCCAAACTAATTTTGACGCATATCAATAGAGAAAGGTCGTCTGAAAACTTCTGGCAATATCCGTTCTGTTTTCAGACGACCTTTAGGGTTTGATTCAAGCTTTCGGCACGAACATCGCGTCCAAGATGTCGCCCAATGCCGTGCGGCGGGTTTTGCGGGTCTCCACCGCCAACCGCCATTGTTCTGCATTTCCCCAAAAGACGAAGCGTTCCCGCGCACGGGTGATGGCGGTGTAGAGCAGCGCATTGTTTAAGCCCGACAGCGCGTCATCCCCGCCCTGCTCTATTTTTCCCGACGGCGGCAGCAGCCAGACTTCCCGATATTCCGAACCCTGGCTTTTATGCACAGTCATGGCGAACGCGGAGTCAAACTGCGGCAGGCGGCTGATGGCGATTTTTTTGAAGCCGTCCGCATTCGGGAAATACGCCGCCAAGCCGTTCGCCGATTCTGCGTCGGGCATAATCAGCCCGATGTCGCCGTTGAACACTTCCAGCGTATAGTCGTTGCGCGCAATCATGATGATTTGTCCCGCGAACCACGGCGTATCCGCGCCCGCCCGATGTTTGCGTTGCAGATAACGGCAATACTCTTCGTTGAACGCCTCCGCGTCCTGCCGCCATGCCGCCAAAACGACCACGTCCGCCGCGTGTCCGAACGCCAGTGCCACATCGTTTTTATCGACTGCCTGCCAGTATTTTTCGTGTTTGCGGTAAAGCAGCTCCGCCTGCTGTTTCAGACGACCTTCGCGGATTTCCAGCTCGTCGGGGAACAAGGCAAACTGCGCCCAACCTTCCCCGCTCTTGCTCGATACGACCGCCCTAGCCAGACAGCCGATGCCGCTGTCTGCGCCGAAACGGTGGCTGACCTTCAGTTGCGCGACGTTTTGCGACAAAGCCGGCGGATTTTCCTCCACGGGGAAACCGTGTTCCGGCAGATAAATGCTCAGCTGATCCGCCGTCTCCTTATCCAAAACCGTCCGTCTCGACAACGCCGCCAATACCGCGCCGACGCCGACCGAAGGCAGTTGGAACTCGTCGCCTAAAAAAATCACGCGGCAGCCCGACGGAATCGCACGCAGCAAGTGAAGCAGCAGGGAAACATCCAACATCGAAGCCTCATCCACTACCAACACATCCAAAGGCAGCGGGCGGTTGCCGTCAAACGCAGGCAGCATTTGCGGCGGGCGCAGTTTCAAAAGGCGGTGGACCGTCTGCCCTTCCAGCGCGGACAAATGATTGCGCACCGCCTCCGGCATCTTGAAACCGTCCACCGCCCGATGCAGCGCGCGTGCCATATGCGCCGCAGCCTTGCCCGTCGGCGCGGCCAGAGCGATACGCGGCAGGCGCGTGGCAGAGTTGGTGCAAATCAGCCCCAAAAGTTTCGCCACAGTCGTCGTCTTGCCCGTACCCGGCCCGCCCGTAATCAACATAAACGCTTGAAGCAGGGCAAGCCCCGCCGCATCCCGCTGCCCTTCGCTGCCTTTGTCGGTAAACCAACCGGACAAGTTTTGCGACGCGCTCATCCAATCCACAGGCTCGACTTCCGCTTCTGCCAAACGCTTGATTTCAGCCGCCAAATCATGCTCGAGCTGCCACATCCGCCCCAAAAACAACTTTCTGCCCTGCAACACCAACGGCGACGTGCCCTGCCCGACCGTCGGCGCCAATCCCGCCAATTCCTCCGCCTCGCCCTCATCCAGCCAAACAAACGAATGCCCGTTCTGCAAAGCCGCAAACAGCCGCAACACATAAGGCGTCAGCGCCGCAGCATGCTCCGGTACGCAACGCTCCAGCAAATGCCCGGCCGCTTGAGCGGCGGCAAGGTTCAAATCATCGGCGGTATTCTCAGCCATTTTCGTTTCCCGTATTGAAAAAAGGTCGTCTGAAAACTGTTTTTCAGACGGCCTTCTTTTGTTGACCGCTATTTGCCTTCATCCAGCAGGGATAAGGGCTGCTGCGCCTTGCGCAATTCTTCCACTTCGTCCAGCAGGCGCATAATCAGGCCGAGCGCGGGAATGCCGGCATCAAAGTCTCGGCTCAGGCGCTGGGCGCGGCGGATGCGGGCGAGTTGGAAGCCGCTGTACAAAGTTTGTTCCGGCCGGCCGTTTACGCTGATGATTTCTTCCTCTATCAGCTCCAGCAGCCAATCGCGGCGGCAGCGGCTGGCAGCGAGGATTTCTTCGAAAGTCAGGGTAATGTCGGTGTGTTGCGTCATGGTTTATCCTTTCAATTTGATGCGCTTTTGCCGTCAAAGTGGGCGGCAAGCTGCGCCCATGCGGCGCGGTCGGCTTCGCTTTCGGCCTTGGGAACGCTGATGCGGATGTTGAGGTACAAATCGCCCGCTTCTTTGGCCGGAATGCCTTTACCTTTCAGGCGTATGCTTTTACCGTTTTGGCTGTTGGCGGGCAGGTTGACCTGCAAGCGTCCGGCTGCGGTGGGAACAATGATTTTGCCGCCCAATACGGCCTCCCAAGGCTTGACGTCTATGGTCTGGTATACGTCTTTTTTGTTTTTGACGTATAAATCGGGTTTGTCGTGGAACTTGATTTTCAGATACAAATCGCCGTTTGCGCCGCCGTTGTAGCCGGGCAGGCCCTGTCCCGCCAAACGGATTTGCTGGCCTTCGGTAATGCCTTTGGGAATTTTGACGTTTAAGGTTTTGGTCTGATAACCGACGCGGCCGTATTCGTCCACGGTCGGTACGTTCAGGCTTAATGAGCGCTCCGCGCCGACATAAGCGGCGTAAATATCGATACTCAGTTCGGCGTGCTGGTCTTCGCCTTTAATCGGACCGTCCGGCCTTGCGTGCGCCTGTCTCTGACTGCGGCCGAAGCCGGCAAACAAATCTTCAAAATTGAAATCGCCCGCACCGAAAGGTTCGCCTCCGCGGTATTCGTAGCGGAAGCCGCCGGATTGCGCGCCGCCGAACGGATTGCCGCCTGCACTGTGGCCGTAGGGGTTGGCCAGCAATTCGTCGTATTCGGCACGCTTTTCACGGTCGGATAAGGTTTCGTAGGCTGTGTTGATTTCGGCGGTGCGCTCGGCGGCGTCAGGTTCTTTGCTGACGTCGGGATGGTATTTGCGTACCAGTTTGCGGTAGGCCTTTTTAATGGTGTCGGCGTCGGCGGTTTTGTCCACGCCGAGAATTTCGTAATAGGTTTTTTCTGCCATATCGTTCTTCCGTCTTTATCATGTTAATCATTATGCCGTATTTGCTATTTATAAGGGCGGAAGGCATAGATTCAATACTCTAGGCGCACAAATAAACGGTTAAGGCAGGTAAGCATCAAAAAGGTCGTCTGAAAACGGAAATCCGGTTTTCAGACGACCTGTATTATATAGTGAAATCAATCGGCAACAGTTACAGGGCGGCGGTTGTTCAAATCCCATAGCCGTTTGGACAGTTTTCAGGGATTTTAAAAGCCAGCTGGAACATACAGGAGCGTTTCTATTCCGTAGTCGGTTTTTTAAGCTTTTTGCCTAATGCCCTGCTCTTCAGTTATCAAAACCTCCGTATTTAGATACAGAAATTTCTAAAATACTGCCCCCTTTACGGTAACGCCGAGTTTGATTCGGTGCTCTACCTTTACCCGGATAAATTCCTGTTCCTATTTCCATTCTAAAGTCGAAATGTTTCGGGTGGCGGGTAAATATTGCGTATTCACGAGATTCGATTTCCGACATTATGATTTTTTTGACTTTACCCAGTTTGGCTTCTGCATCTTTAATCTTCATGCCCGGGTGTACCCCCGAAGCCGTGTGACAGGCGGGAGAGTAGGTCTCCAAAGAATCAATTTTTTTATGGAGTTTTATAGGAGCATCAGGATCGTCGTCTCCATCTTGATGGGTGATAACCATGACGTCTTTAGACAGTGTAATGGCAACATACGCCACACCTTCGGGATCGCTTTCTCTCTCCATTTTCGCCTTCGGGAATTTATGTTTTACCTGCTTTAAGTTCTGCCCTAATTTAATTCCTGCGATGCTATCTTTTTGAATCAAACATTCGGCAGCGGCCGGCATGGCAAGACCCAAAATCAACGCGCTCATGATCCCGATTTTGTGCAACATGGTTACTATTCCTGTTTAATAAAAATAAGATATTAACATATCAATATATCTATATGGCAAGAATATCGTTTCAGACGACTTATTATTATTTTTTCCAACATCAAATCTTTTGCTAAAAAAGGTCGTCTGAAATCAGGGTATTCCCCATTTCAGACGACCTTTTACCTTATCGGCGGCAATACAAAATCAACTTTCTGTCTTCGGATCCGGCAGCAAGAAATTCAATACGATTGCCAAAATGGCGCACAAACCGACGCCGGCAAAACTCAACGTACCGACATGAACCGCCATGCCGCCGACGCCAACCGTCAGAACCGAGCTGACAATCACCAGATTTTTCGGCTGCATTAAATCCACTTTTGCATCCACCAGCGTTTTAATGCCCAAAGAAGCAATCGTACCGAACAAAAGCAGCATGATACCGCCCATTACGGGTAGAGGAATGGAAGCGAGGAAAGCATTGAATTTGCCGAAAAACGCCATAGCGATGGCAAAAATCGCCGCCCAAGTCATAATGACCGGATTGCTGTTTTTCGTAATCATCACCGCACCCGTTACCTCGCCGTAAGTCGTTACCGGTGGACCACCGATCAAACCCGCCACGCATACGCCCAAGCCGTCGCCCGCAAGCGTTTTATCCAAACCCGGGTCTTTGGTGTAGTTGTTGCCCGTTACATTGCCGATTGCCATGATGCCGCCGATGTGTTCGATGGCGGGCGCGATGGCGACGGGCAGCATAAACAGCGCTGCCTGCCAGTTGACTTGCGGTGTTTCAAAATGTGGTACTTCAAACCACGGCGCAGCCGCGATGGTGGTGGTATCTACCAAGCCCATGACCAAAGCCAAAATATAGCCTGCAGCCACGCCGATTAAAATCGGAACCAGTTTCATCATACGGCTGCCGAAAACCGATACAACCACCGTAACGGCAAATGTAAAGCCCGACAAAATCAGCGCATCCGCATAGTCGATTACTTGCTTTCCGCCGGATTTACCCATTGCCATTTCACTTGCGGCCGCAGCGACGGACAAACCGATAACCATAATCACAGGCCCGATAACCACAGGCGGCAGCAGCCGGTTGACCGTAGCCAGCCCGCGCCATTTAATCAGCGCGGCAAACACAAAATACATAAAACCCGCCGCAAACAGCCCGAACATGGTCGAAGGCAGGCCCCATGTTTTAATGGAGTAGATAATCGGCGCAATAAAGGCAAAAGAAGAGCCGAGGAAAATCGGCACTTTACGTTTGGTGACTATTTGAAAGAGCAGCGTACCGATACCCGCCCCCAAAAGTGCCAAAGAAGGATTCAGTCCGGTCAATAGCGGAACAAGCACCATCGCACCGAACGCCACAAACAAAATCTGCGCGCCGGAAACCGCCAATTTAAGCTGGTTCATCAAAAAGCCTCGTCAAATCAATTCAAACGGCGGGAATTATACAGTTTCACCCCATAAATGAACATTAATTTACAAACAATCCATTAAATATTCCAAGCCCCTGAAAACAAAACTGAACCGCCCTACTCCTAACCTGCCAAATCTTCATCTGAATTACCCAAACGAAATAATAACAAATAAAGTCAGGTTTATATCCAAGCTCCAATTAACACCAGAGGTCGTCTGAAACGCTTTTTCAGACGACCTCAGTTCTCATTATTAAACAATTATCTATATAATGCCTGCCTGATACGTCCTTTCAGACGACCTCCTACATTATTCTCAGAAAGCCAAAATATGAATACCAAACAAAAAGTCATCGCCATAGACGGACCCAGTGCATCGGGGAAAGGCACAGTCGCTTCCCGCGTCGCTCAGGCTTTGGGGTTCGATTATCTGGACTCAGGCGCGTTATACCGCCTGACCGCGCTGTATGCGAAGAAACGGGATGTGGAATGGAACGATGAAGTGGCGGTTGCCGCGTTAGCGGAAAATCTGCCTGCCCGTTTTGAAGGGTCTCAGGTTTTTTTGGAAGATGAAGACGTTTCAGGACAAATCCGCAGCGAAGCAATCGGTATGGGCGCTTCTGCAGTGGCGCAGTTGCCGAAAGTGCGTGCCGCTCTTTTGCAGCGGCAGCGTGATTTTCTGACGGGAAAAGGTTTGGTCGCCGACGGGCGCGATATGGGTTCGGTTGTATTCCCCGATGCGGCATTAAAGGTTTTCCTGACCGCAGGTGCGAAAATACGGGCGGAACGCCGCGCCAAACAAATCGGCATTCCGTGCGAAGGCTTGGAATTTGAACGGATTTTATCGGACATCGAGGCACGCGACGAAGCGGACCGCCGCCGCAGCGTCGCGCCCTTAAAGCAGCTTCCCGACGCGGAGCTTTTGGATACGGGCGGGCTGAGTATCGAAGAAGCTGTAAAAAAAGTGCTTGATTGGTATCATAAAGTTTGAAATTTAGGGTATAATCCCTGCGTTTTGTTTCAGACGACCTTTGGAGCATCCGAAGGTCGTCTGAAATATTTATTTTCAAAGCCTGCCGTGCCAAGGGCGGCAGGCATTCTCCAACCTACCCCGCACCCCTTGGCGGTGTACCGAAAAGAGTATATATGACTATGGAAAATTTTGCCCAGTTGCTTGAAGAAAGCTTTACCCTGCAAGAAATGAACCCGGGTGAGGTGATTACTGCCGAAGTCGTGGCAATCGATCAAAACTTCGTTACCGTTAATGCAGGTCTGAAATCAGAATCTCTGATTGACGTTGCTGAATTCAAAAACGCTCAGGGCGAGATTGAAGTTAAAGTTGGCGATTTCGTTACCGTTACCATCGAATCCGTTGAAAACGGCTTCGGCGAAACCAAACTGTCCCGCGAAAAAGCCAAACGCGCTGCCGACTGGATCGCTTTGGAAGAAGCGATGGAAAACGGCGACATCCTGTCCGGCGTTATCAATGGCAAAGTCAAAGGCGGCCTGACCGTTATGATCAACAGCATCCGCGCATTCCTGCCGGGTTCTTTGGTTGACGTACGTCCCGTTAAAGACACTTCCCACTTTGAAGGCAAAGAAATCGAATTCAAAGTCATCAAACTGGACAAAAAACGCAACAACGTCGTGGTTTCCCGCCGTGCCGTTCTGGAAGCTACTTTGGGTGAAGAGCGCAAAGCCCTGCTGGAAAACCTGCAAGAAGGCTCTATCATCAAAGGTATCGTTAAAAACATCACCGACTACGGTGCATTCGTTGACTTGGGCGGTATCGACGGCCTGTTGCACATCACCGACCTGGCATGGCGCCGTGTGAAACACCCGAGCGAAGTCTTGGAAGTCGGTCAAGAAGTTGAAGCCAAAGTCCTGAAATTCGACCAAGACAAACAACGCGTTTCTCTGGGTATGAAACAATTGGGCGAAGATCCTTGGAGCGGCCTGACCCGTCGTTACCCACAAGGTACCCGCCTGTTCGGTAAAGTATCCAACCTGACCGATTACGGTGCATTCGTTGAAATCGAACAAGGCATCGAAGGTTTGGTACACGTTTCCGAAATGGACTGGACCAACAAAAACGTACACCCAAGCAAAGTCGTACAATTGGGCGACGAAGTCGAAGTTATGATTCTGGAAATCGACGAAGATCGCCGCCGTATCTCTTTGGGTATGAAACAATGTCAAGCCAATCCTTGGGAAGAATTTGCCGCCAACCACAACAAAGGCGACAAAATCTCCGGTGCGGTTAAATCCATCACTGACTTCGGCGTATTCGTAGGTCTGCCTGGTGGTATCGACGGTCTGGTTCACCTGTCTGACCTGTCTTGGACTGAAGCCGGCGAAGAAGCTGTACGCAAATACAAAAAAGGCGAAGAAGTTGAAGCCGTTGTATTGGCAATCGACGTTGACAAAGAGCGTATCTCTTTGGGCATCAAACAACTGGAAGGCGATCCTTTCGGTAACTTCATCAGCGTAAACGACAAAGGTTCTTTGGTTAAAGGTTCTGTGAAATCTGTTGACGCCAAAGGTGCCGTTGTTGCCCTGTCTGACGAAGTGGAAGGCTACCTGCCTGCTTCCGAATTCGCAGCCGACCGCGTTGAAGACCTGACCACCAAACTGAAAGAAGGTGACGAGGTTGAAGCCGTTATCGTAACCGTCGACCGCAAAAACCGCAGCATCCGCCTGTCTGTTAAAGCCAAAGACGCTAAAGAAAACCGCGAAGCTCTGAATTCAGTCAACGCTGCTGCAACCGCCAGCGCAGGTACTACCAGCCTCGGCGACTTGCTGAAAGCCAAACTGTCCGGCGACCAAGAATAAGGTTGCAGACATGACGAAGTCTGAATTAATGGTTCGTTTGGCAGAAGTTTTTGCCGAGAAAAACGGTAACCAATTGCTGGCAAAAGACGTCGAATACAGCGTAAAGGTTTTGGTTGATACCATGACCCGCTCGCTGGCTCGCGGTCAGCGTATTGAAATCCGTGGCTTCGGCAGCTTCGATTTGAACCATCGCCCGGCCCGTATCGGCCGCAACCCCAAAACCGGCGAACGTGTGGAAGTGCCTGAAAAACACGTCCCTCACTTCAAGCCCGGTAAGGAATTGCGTGAACGTGTGGACTTGGCTTTACAAGAAAATGCCAACTAAACCTGAGTAAACGAACGCCGCAGAAATGCGGCGTTTTTGTTGTCTGAAAATATGGTTCTCTATTGTTTTCGTAATTTGGGTGGAATTTGTAATGGAAAATTCATAGGGTCGTCTGAAATCATCTATAATACGTTTCTTTTAATGATTGCCCGTTGATAAAACGTATAGTGGATTAAATTTAAATCAGGACAAGGCG
>NZ_KV821488.1:26675-58075 GCF_001815675.1 Neisseria sp. HMSC065D04 | reverse complement strand
AACGCCGTACCGGTTTAAAGTTAAGCCACTATAATTGTCAAACCCAAAAACATAATAAAGGTCAGATATGAGTGATAGAGGTCAACTGTTTGTCGCCCCTCCGTTTGAAAACCACAGCCCGCTGACTTGGTATCAGGCGGCAGCTGAACAACCGAATTTCATCCGCGATGAAGCACAGGCGCGGGCGATTGAATATTTGGATCGTTTGTGGACGGAACTGATGATGTTCAAACGCAAACGCAATCGTTTCCTAGGGCGCAGCCTGCGCTCTCCCCAAGTGCCGAAAGGTCTGTATTTTTATGGCGGCGTGGGTCGCGGCAAAAGTTTCTTGATGGACGCTTTTTTCGGCTGCTTGCCATACCGCCGCAAACGCCGTGTCCACTTTCATGCCTTTATGGCGGAAATCCATAAGCGTTTGAAAGACTTGAAAAGTGAAGCCAATCCTTTAAAAGCAGTTGCTGCTGAGATTGCCAAAGAGACCCGCGTATTGTGTTTTGACGAATTTCACGTCAGCGATATTGCAGATGCGATGATTTTGGGGCGCCTGCTGGAAAACTTGTTGAGCGAAGGCGTGGTTTTGGTGGCAACTTCCAACTATGCCCCGTCCGAGCTTTACCCCCAAGGTCAAAACAGAAGCAGCTTTCTGCCGACCATTGCGCTGATTGAATCCAGCCTGACTGTCTTAAATGTTGATGGCGGGGAAGACTACCGCCTGCGTACTTTACGTCCTGCTGAGATTTTCTTCGTTCCCAACAATGAAGAAAATGAGCAGAAATTGGCTGATTTGTTTAAAGAAATGGCGGGAATTTCCGAACTGAATCCCGGTGTCAGCGTAATACACGGACGTGAAATTCCGCACAAAGCCCATTCTGAGCGCGCCATTTGGTTCGATTTCCGCGCTTTATGCTTTGGTCCGCGTTCGCAAGCCGATTACCTCTATTTGGCCGAACATTATGAAATGGTGTTCGTATCAGGATTGGAACGTCTGACGCCGCAGGAAAAAGCCGAAGCGCGCCGCCTTACATGGCTAATTGACGTATTGTACGATTTCCGAGTAAAACTCTGTGCCACCAGCGCGGTAGGCGTAAACGATATTTATGTCGAAGGCGATTTCGCCGAAGAATTTACCCGTACCGCCAGCCGTATGGTGGAAATGCAATCGGAAGTTTATTTGGAGCAACCGCATCTGACGTTGAAAAAATAAGATTCAGGCGAAGAAAAAAGAGCGGCTTTTCCCAAAGTATACTGAAATTTGATAAAATAGCAGTTCATTTTCTCCAACCCCAGACTATTGCACAACGCAATAAAAACAAGGACATAATATGGCTATTGAGCGCACGATCTCCATCGTTAAACCCGATGCTGTAGGTAAAAATGTAATCGGCAAAATTTACAGCCGTTTTGAAGAAAACGGACTGCGTATTGTCGCCGCCAAAATGAAGCACCTTAGCGTGCGCGAAGCCCAAGAGTTTTATGCTGTCCATAAAGAGCGTCCTTTTTACGACAGCTTGGTTGCCTTTATGACCAGCGGTCCTGTCATGATTCAGGTACTGGAAGGTGAAAATGCCGTTGCAAAAAACCGTGAACTGATGGGCGCGACCAATCCTGCGGAAGCCGCTCTCGGTACGATACGTGCCGATTTTGCCGAATCTCTCAGCGTAAACGCCGTACATGGTTCTGACAGTCTGGAAAACGCAGCAATCGAGATTGCCTACTTCTTCAGCCAAAGCGAAATCTGCCCGCGTTAACGATAGATACCGTTCGAACGTCCGACCGGTTCGGGCGTTTGGACGGTTTTGTCGATATTGTTTGTCTCAATCTGTTTTCAGACGACCTTTCTCAAATGGGGGTCGTCTGAAAATATGATAGAAGGAGCTTGGAAATAAAAGCTGTTTGCTCAACAAGATTCAGGACATGTTCAAACCCACTATGCAACGTCCTAATCCGCCGGATTCGCAAGATTTATCACGACAGCCTTTATTAAAAGCTTTACCAAGAAATAAACCACATGAAAACCAATCTGCTGAATTACGATTTAAACGGACTGACCCATCATTTTGCCGAGATGGGCGAAAAACCGTTCCGCGCCAAACAAGTCATGCGCTGGATCCACCAAGCCGGTGCGCAAAGTTTCGATGAAATGACCGATTTGGCAAAATCCCTGCGCCTGAAACTCAACGAACAGGCAAGCGTGGATGTGCCCAAACTGATGATGGCGCAAGAATCCGCCGATGGGACGCGCAAATGGCTGTTGGATGTAGGAACGGGCAACGGCGTAGAAACGGTGTTCATCCCCGAAGCAGAACGCGGTACGTTATGTATTTCCTCGCAAGTCGGCTGCGCATTGGAATGTACCTTCTGTTCTACCGGCCGCCAAGGTTTCAACCGTAATCTGACCGCTGCCGAAATCATTGGGCAACTGTGGTGGGCAAATAAAGCAATGGGCGTTACGCCGAAAAACGAACGCGTGATTTCCAATGTAGTCATGATGGGCATGGGCGAGCCAATGGCGAACTTTGATAATGTCGTTACTGCGCTGAGCATTATGCTGGACGATCATGGCTACGGCCTCAGCCGCCGCCGCGTTACCGTTTCCACATCAGGCATGGTGCCGCAAATGGACAGGCTGCGTGATGCGATGCCTGTTGCGCTGGCAGTATCCCTTCATGCTTCCAACGACGAAGTACGCGATCAAATCGTTCCGCTGAATAAAAAATATCCGTTGAAAGAGTTGATGGCGGCATGTCAACGCTATTTGGTCAAAGCACCAAGAGATTTCATTACTTTTGAATATGTTATGTTGGACGGAATTAATGACAAAGCGCAACATGCGCGCGAACTGATTGAGCTGGTAAAAGACGTACCGTGCAAATTCAATCTGATTCCGTTCAATCCTTTCCCCAATTCCGGCTACGAACGATCTACTAATGAAAATATCCGCGTTTTCCGCGATATTTTGCAGCAGGCAGGATTCGTGGTAACCGTCCGCAAAACGCGTGGCGACGATATTGACGCAGCTTGCGGTCAATTGGCAGGACAAGTACAAGATAAAACACGCCGCCAACAAAAATGGCAGCAGATTTTGGTTGAACAACAGAGCTGATTATGAAACTGAACATTTGGCAACCCATTATTTTAACTTTGGTTTTGGGCGCATGCGCCGGCCCGAAAGGCCCAAGCAGAGCGGAACGTGCGACACAGGTCGCCAATATCAAAACCCAGTTGGCTATCGAATACATGCGCGGGGGCGATTACCGTCAAGCAACGGTCAGTATTGAAGAGGCATTGAAAGCGGACAGCAGCAATGAAGATGCATGGCTGGTTCGCGCACAAATCTATCAATATCTCAAAGTGCGCGAAAAGGCGCAGGAAAGCTTCCAAAAAGCCCTATCCTTGAAACCTGACAATGCGGAAATCAACAATAACTATGGCTGGTTCTTGTGCAGCGAGATGAATAATCCCGCCCAGTCCATCAGTTATTTTGACAAAGCCCTGGCCGATCCAACTTATCCTTCTCCGTTTATCGCCAACCTCAACAAGGGCATTTGCAGCGCGAAGATGGGCCAATATTCGCTGGCAGAAGCTTATCTTGAACGTTCTTTGGCTGCGCAACCTCAATTCCCGCCTGCGTTTAAAGAATTGGCAAGAACCAAAATGCTGGCAGGCAATTTAAACGAAGCGGACTATTATTTCCGCCAATACCAAAGCAAAGTCGATGTCTTGCAGGCAGATGATTTGCTGCTGGGTTGGAAATTGGCGACCGCTTTGGGTAATAGCCAGGCAGCCTACGAATACGAAGCCCAGTTAAGGGCAAACTTCCCCTACTCGGAACAATTACAGGCAGTAACCACAGGTAAGTAACTACATGGAAAATCAAAAGAAAAACGAATACGACATTCAAGCTGCCAAATCATTGGGTGATGAGCTGGGACAACTCAGACACAAATCAGGTTGGGATATTGACGAAGTAGCACGACGGTTGAAACTGTCTGCCGAACAAATTGAAGCACTTGAAAAAGGAGACTATTCTTTCTTTTCAGGATTGGTCTTCGTTATGGGCTATCTGCGTTCTTATGCCCGTCTGTTGAAAATCGATGAAACAACCATTACAGGTCGTCTGAAAGCCATTTCCGCGCCGGAAGAAGACCATGTCTATCTGGTGGATCGCAAACAAAATGTCGGCTTGAACTATCAAGATGGTGAAAAAGTCGGTTTTCCCAAATGGGTTTTGGGCATGGCGGCGCTCATCCTGCTTGGCGGCGGTATTTATGTTTGGCAAAGCAAGTCCAATCATGAAAACGAACAACAAGTCGCGCAAAACAGCGATGCAGTACGCAACAGTATGCAGACGCCGGATTTGAAAAAAGAAAATGTTGCCGTTTCCAATATGGCAGAAAACGGCAAACAAGAAATATCCAATGCCGAAAAAGCAGCTTCAAGTGTCGCCGCATCCGAAGCAGCGGCATCCGCACCTGAAGTCAAAGTCGATTCAGACGAGCTTTGGATTAAAGTCCAATACCGAAGCAATCTGATTATCACCGACAAGAAAGGTACCATGATTTTCAGCCGGATCATTCCCGCAGGAAGCGAAAGGCGTTTTAAAGGCGGTGCACCCTACAATGTCTGGATCGGTATTGCCACAGGCGCACAAGCCAATTACGGCGGGACAACCATCAATCTGGCAGAATACCGGGTTGCCGGTGAAAAATCAGCTTCCTTTGTAGCAGGAAAAAAATAAAGATGAACACACCCAAACGCCGCCAAACCCATCAAGTACAAATCGATCATCTCATCGTCGGTTCGGATGCACCCGTTGTCGTGCAATCGATGACCAATACCGACACCGCAGATGCTAAAGCAACCGCCCTGCAAGTCAAAGAATTGAGCGATGCAGGTTCAGAGATGGTGCGCATTACCGTCAACAGCCCGGAAGCTGCCTCCAAAGTTGCCGAAATCCGCCAGCGTTTGGACGACATGGGTTACACCACCCCGCTGATTGGCGACTTCCATTTCAATGGCGAACGTCTGTTGGCAGAATTTCCCGAGTGCGGCAAAGCCTTGTCCAAATACCGCATCAACCCCGGCAATGTCGGCAAAGGCGCAAAAGGCGATGAAAAATTTGCCTATATGATTCGGACTGCCGCCGAAAACGACAAAGCCGTCCGTATCGGCGTCAACTGGGGTTCGCTTGACCAAAGCCTCGCCAAGCGCATGATGGATGCCAATCTGGCATCCTCATCTCCCAAACCGCCCGAAGAAATCATGAAAGAAGCCTTGATTATTTCGGCGTTGGAATCTGCTGAAAAAGCCGTCCGATTAGGTTTGCCTGAAAACAAAATCATCTTGTCGTGCAAGGTCAGCTCCGTTCAAGATTTGATTCAGGTTTACCGCGAACTGGGCAGCCGCTGCCAATATCCGCTCCACTTAGGCTTGACGGAAGCAGGCATGGGCAGCAAAGGCATTGTTGCTTCGACTGCCGCCTTGGCCGTACTGCTTCAAGAAGGCATCGGCGACACCATCCGCATTTCTCTGACTCCCGAACCCGGCAGTTCGCGTACGCAGGAAGTCATCGTCGGCCAGGAAATTCTACAAACCATGGGACTGCGCTCGTTTACCCCCATGGTTACCGCCTGCCCGGGCTGCGGACGCACCACCAGCACAGTCTTCCAAGAGCTTGCCCAAGATGTACAAAATTACCTTCGCCAAAAAATGACCGTATGGCGCACCCTTTACCCTGGTGTAGAATCTTTAAACGTTGCCGTCATGGGCTGCGTCGTTAACGGACCGGGCGAAAGCAAACTGGCAGACATCGGCATCAGCCTGCCCGGAACCGGCGAAACCCCTGTTGCCCCGGTTTATGTTGACGGAGAACGCAAAGTGACTTTAAAAGGCGACAACATCGCAGCCGAATTCTTAGAGATTGTCGAAGAATACGTCAAAGTCAATTATTGCGAAGGCGGTGCAAAACGCAATCAAAACCGTATCATCCCGATACAGTCTGCTTGATAAACATAGATAAAAGGTCGTCTGAAAAACATTTTTCAGACGACCTTAATGACGTAACCACACTGTAAAACTTACCGGCAGCTATCAATGCGGGTAAGATTAGTTAGGCAAATTTAGAAGAGATTGTTCATATTAAATCATTTGTTCAATAAGGAGATTATGATAACAATCGGATAATTGTATTTTTTGATAACAACGATTTGGTATCACAAGTAATATCTTTTAATATGAAAACCTTATGATACAAAACGTATAAATTGAACAATAACCTAATAGGTCGTCTGAAATCAGTGGACTTCGCGCCAACAGTTTTCAGACGACCTTTTCATCACTTTATCTCAATCTACACCTAAATCAGGCAAACACCAGCTTGCCACCCTCTTCTTTCACATGAATCGTGCTGTCGGGCGCGTATTTGCCTTCGAGCAGGGCTTTGGCCAGCGGGTTTTCGATTTCCGACTGGATGGCGCGTTTGAGCGGGCGGGCGCCGTACACGGGGTCGAAACCGGCTTTGGCAATCAAATCCAAGGCGGCATCGTCCACTTTCAGGTGCAGGTGCTGCGCTTCTAGGCGTTTTTCCAAGCCTTTGAGCTGGATTTTCGCGATGTTGCGGATATTCTCCTGATTCAGTCCGTGGAACACGACCACTTCGTCGATGCGGTTGATCATTTCAGGACGGAAGTAGGCTTTCACTTCTTCCATTACCGCTTCTTTCACGGCTTCGTAATCCTGCGTACCCATTTGTTGGATGTGCTGGCTGCCGATATTGGAAGTCATGACAATGACGGTGTTTTTGAAGTCCACGGTACGGCCTTGTCCGTCGGTCAGGCGGCCGTCATCCAATACTTGCAGCAGGATGTTGAACACGTCGGGATGGGCTTTTTCCACTTCGTCCAAAAGAATCACGCTGTACGGTTTGCGGCGGACTTGTTCGGTCAGGTAGCCGCCCTCTTCGTAGCCGACATAGCCCGGAGGCGCGCCGATGAGGCGGGCAACGGCGTGTTTTTCCATGTATTCGGACATGTCGATGCGGATGAGGTGGTCTTCGCTGTCAAACAAGAAGCCTGCCAAAGCTTTACACAACTCGGTTTTACCCACGCCGGTCGGGCCTAGGAACAGGAAGCTGCCGTAGGGTTTGTTCGGATCGGCAAGACCGGAGCGGCTGCGGCGGATGGCATCGGACACGGCACGCACGGCTTCGTCTTGACCGACCACTCGGCGGTGCAATACTTCTTCCATTTTCAGCAGCTTGTCGCGTTCGCCTTCCATCATTTTGGACACAGGAATGCCGGTCATGCGCGATACGATTTCGGCCACTTCGTCCGCGCCGACTTCGGTGCGGAAGAGTTTGTTTTGTTTTTTGCCGTCAGGGTTACTTTCCGCCGCCTGCAACTGCGCACCCAATTTCGGCAACTCGCCGTATTCGAGTTCGGAGGCGCGGGCGAAGTCGCCTTGGCGTTTGGCCTGCTCGATTTTGACTTTGATGTCGTCCATCTGTTTCTTGATGTCGGCGGTGCTGGAAGACGCGGCTTTTTCGGCTTTCCAGATTTCGTCCAAATCGGCGTATTCTTTTTGCAGACCGTCGATTTCTTCGTCTATCAGTTCCAAACGTTTTTTGCTGGCGTCATCGCTCTCTTTGGCAACGTGCATTTTTTCCATTTTGAGCTGGATGATACGACGGTCGAGTTTGTCCATCTGCTCGGGTTTGCTGTCCAGCTCCATTTTGATGCGGCTGGCAGCTTCGTCAATCAAATCAATCGCTTTGTCGGGCAGGAAGCGGTCGGTGATATAGCGGTCGCTCAATTCCGCGGCAGCAACGATGGCGGGGTCTGTAATGTCGATGCCGTGGTGGATTTCATAGCGTTCCTGCAAGCCGCGCAAGATGGCGATGGTGTCTTCCACGCTGGGCTCGCCGACCAATACTTTTTGGAAGCGGCGTTCGAGTGCTGCGTCTTTTTCGATGTATTGGCGGTATTCGTCCAAAGTGGTCGCGCCGATGCAGTGCAGTTCGCCACGCGCCAAAGCTGGTTTCAGCATATTGCCTGCATCCATCGCGCCGTCGGTTTTGCCTGCGCCGACCAAAGTATGGATTTCGTCAATGAAAATCAGGGTGTTGCCGTCGTCTTTCGCTAAGTCGTTCAACACGCCTTTCAAGCGTTCTTCAAATTCACCGCGGTATTTCGCACCGGCAATCAATGCCGCCAAATCCAAAACCAGCAGGCGTTTGTTGCGCAGGGATTCAGGCACTTCGCCGTTGACGATGCGTTGTGCCAAGCCTTCGACGATGGCGGTTTTACCCACGCCCGGCTCACCGATCAGCACGGGGTTGTTTTTAGTGCGGCGTTGCAGCACCTGAATGGCGCGGCGGATTTCGTCATCGCGGCCGATAACAGGGTCGAGTTTGCCGTCGCGGGCGCGCTGGGTCAGGTCGAGCGTGTATTTTTTCAGCGCATCGCGTTGGTCTTCGGCATTAGCATCGTTCACGTTTTGTCCTCCTCGTACCGCGTCAATTGCGGCATTGATGTTTTGTTCGGTCGCGCCGGCTTCTTTCAAGATTTTGCCGGTCGCATCGTTCTGCTGCACCAAGGCAAGCAGGAAAAGTTCGCTGGCGATATAGGCATCGCCGCGTTTGGTTGCCGCTTTGTCCATCAGGTTCAACACCGCCTGCAATTCGCGGCTGGGCAGAATATCGCCGCCCTGACCGGACACTTTCGGCAGGCTGTTTAAATGCTGCTGCAAACGCTGTTTCACCTGCGGCACGTTCACGCCCGCATGAGCCAAGAGCGCGGCGGCTCCGCTGTTTTGGTCGTCAAGCAGGGCTTTCAGCACGAAGCCTGCTTCCAGATAGCTGCTGTCCGCAGCCAACGCCAAACTCTGAGCTTCTGCAAGGGCTTGTTGGAATTTGGCGGTTAATTTGTCGAATCTCATCTTTTTGGTTTCCTTTGGTTAGAATTTCGTTACACCCAATATAGGCTCAAATGTGGATAACTCAATAGCAAAATTTTATTAGGATAGAAGATTTTTAATATCTATATGTTTTATATTGAAATTATTATTATAAAATCTGTGCATAACTTTTATTGTTCAAGTTCATAACAGATTGCCGACATAAGAAATAAAGACTTTCAAATTAGCAAAAAGGTCGTCTGAAAACATTTTCAGGCGACCTTTTGGGCGACCAAATACTATCTAAACAATCTGTTCGCACAATATCAAAACAAGACAAACCGCTATCAGACTCCGATAAGATACCTTTTACCCTTCCATATACCCCTGTTCCCGCATCGAGCAGACTTCTTTCGCCGTAACAATAAAATGATCCAAAAGTGAGACATCAACCAATGCCAAAGCCTGTTTCAGACGACCTGTAAACGCAATGTCGGATTGCGAAGGCGCTGCCGAACCGCCGGGATGATTGTGTGCAATAATCAGGCTGTCGGCGTATTCGTCCAATGCGAGCTTGACGATTTCCCTGATATAGACGGTATTTTCTGCCACCGTTCCGCGCGAGAGTTCGCGCATGGCAATCAGCCTGTTTTGGCGGTTGAGCAAAAGCGCGGTGCTGACTTCTATCTTTTCGTGCCCTAAATGCAGGCGCAGATAATCGGCAACAGCTTTCGGACTGGAAAGCGTGATGTTTTCCTGTAAATCCTCGCCCAAAATCCGCCTGCCGATTTCTTTGACGACGGCAAATTGGGTAAAACTCGCCAAACCCATGCCCTTGTATGCAGAAAGCGTTTTAGCGTCGGCGCTCATCAGCTTGCCCAAGCTGCCAAACTCGTTCAGCAGATAACGCGCCAAATCCACCGCGCTCATCCCGCGCGTCCCGACTCGCAGCAAAATCGCCAGCAACTCAGCATCGCTCAACGCGCCTGCGCCATGTGCCAACAATTTCTCGCGCGGCCGCTCGCCTTCAGGCCATTGTTTGATACTCATGTTTACCCCTTGCGTGAACATTCACGAAAAAAATCTATTTGAAAATCTGCTTGTTATTGCACTTGCTGCAACGAAATGCTTATCAAGCAATTAATGTAAATATTTCATATTTTATTATATTTTGAATGAATATTTAAAATATAAGCATAATATCCATATAAATTAATTGCATAAAAACAACGCGCTCAACTTCGCTTGTGAAAGCGATTGCCTTTCCTTATTCACCCGTATGGATTGACTGCAGATTCAATCTGACAGGTTTCAAAATGTCCCGTTTAAATCAAATCCGCGGGAAATCAGCCCCTTCGGGCAATTTCGTATTGCCCCTGCGTGCCATAGGCTAATATAATAGCGAGTTCGGCGGAGGCGGTTTATCCTTGGATTTCCACCCGTTTCCCATCCATGCTGCCCGTGCGCTTCACAAGAGTTTCAGACGACGTTTCGACGTTGCGACTCCCGCCAGCAATCAAACAGCTTTTTATCACCCTTTCGAAAATCCGTTTTGCCGGTACTCGTCATTTTTATTGGAGTATTGCCATTATGACCGCAACCACTGCGTCTTCAGCCAAACCTTATCTTAAAATCCAAGGCTTGGTGAAAAAGTTTGGTGACAATTACGCTGTCGATAACATCGACTTGGATATTTATCAACATGAAATCTTTGCCCTTTTGGGCAGCTCCGGCAGCGGCAAATCCACGCTGCTGCGTATGCTGGCGGGCATGGAAAGCCCCAATCAGGGCAAAATCATTCTGGACGGTCAAGACATTACCAAACTTGCCCCCTACGAGCGCCCTATCAATATGATGTTTCAAAGCTATGCCCTGTTCCCGCACATGACTGTGGAGCAGAACATTGCCTTCGGTCTGAAACAAGACAAAATGCCCAAAGATGAAATTGCTGCGCGCGTGGAAGAAATGCTGCGTCTGGTGCAGATGACCAAATACGCCAAGCGCAAACCGCATCAATTATCCGGCGGCCAGCAACAGCGTATCGCTTTGGCACGCAGCTTGGCAAAGCGTCCGAAAATCCTGCTGCTTGACGAACCTCTCGGCGCGTTGGACAAAAAATTGCGCCAACAAACCCAGCTCGAATTGGTCAATACGCTGGAACAAGTCGGCGTAACCTGCATCATGGTCACGCACGACCAAGAAGAAGCGATGACGATGGCGACCCGCATCGCCATCATGTCTGACGGTCAGTTGCAACAGGTCGGTACGCCCAGCGACGTGTACGACTACCCCAACAGCCGCTTTACCGCCGAATTCATCGGCGAGACCAATATTTTCGGCGGCGTCGTGATTGACGACCATGCAGATTATGCCGTTATCGAATGCGAAGGCTTGGAAAACCACGTCCGCATCGACCACGGTCTGGGCGGCCCGAGCGAACAAGACATTTGGGTCAGCATCCGTCCCGAAGACATTGATTTGTACAAAGAAAAACCCGACCACTTGGGCAGCTTTAACTGGGCAAAAGGCACGGTAGAAGAAATCGCCTACTTGGGCAGCTTCGCCATCTACCACATCAAACTCGCCAACGGCCGCGTCGTCAAAAGCCAAGTTCCCGCACCTTATTGGTATGTGCGCAACATCACGCCGCCGACTTGGGACGAAACCGTCTATATCAGCTGGCCGGAAAACCAACCGACTCCGTTGTTCCGTTGATTTAAGGGGAATGAGATGAACCTTAAAAAACTGAAAAACAAACTGTTCCGCCGCCCGGGTCAGCGCGCGGTCATTGCCGTGCCGTATATTTGGCTTTTGGTGCTGTTTCTGATTCCGTTCGCCATTGTGCTGAAAATCAGCTTTGCGGAACAAGAAATCGCCATTCCGCCGTTTACGCCGCTGACCAGCGTCGATGAAGATTTAGGTCGTCTGAACATCGCCATCAGTTATCAAAACTATGCCGATATCTTCCAAAATTTTTGGAATACCCTGAATCCGTTTGGCGACAGCGAAAACAGCAATATCTATCTGATGACCTACTGGTCTTCGATTAAGACTGCGCTGACGACGACCATCATTTGTCTGCTGATTGGTTATCCGACTGCCTATGCGATTTCGCGCGCCAATCCCGCCATGCGCAACGGTCTGCTGCTTGCCATCATGCTGCCCTTTTGGACTTCCTTCCTGCTGCGCGTCTATGCATGGATGGGCCTGCTGGGACACAACGGCATCATCAACAATTTCCTGCTCAAAATGCAGATTATCGAAGAGCCTTTAGACCTGTTCTACAACGCATTCTCGTTGAACTTGGTCATGGTTTATGCCTATCTGCCGTTTATGATTCTGCCGCTTTACACGCAACTGGTGAAACTCGACAACCGCTTGCTCGAAGCCGCTTCTGATTTGGGCGCAGGGCCGATTAAATCGTTTTTCACCATTACCCTGCCCCTGTCTAAAACAGGCATCATCGCAGGCTCCATGCTGGTTTTCGTACCCGCAGTCGGTGAATTTGTGATTCCCGAGCTGGTTGGCGGTTCGGAAAACCTGATGATCGGTAAGGTTTTGTGGCAGGCGTTCTTCGATCAAAACAACTGGCCGCTGGCTTCCGCCGTCGCCGTCGTCATGGTCGCACTGCTGGTCGTGCCGATTGCACTGTTCCAGCATTATGAAAACCGCGAATTAGAAGAAGGATCCAAATAATGCAGAAATCCCGATTATCCTGGTTCCTGAAACTGATGCTGATGCTGTCGCTGGCGTTTCTGTATATTCCGCTGGTCGTTTTGGTCATCTATTCGTTCAACGAATCCAAGCTGGTTACCGTTTGGGGCGGCTTTTCAACCAAGTGGTATGGCGCATTGCTGGAAAACGACACCATCTTGGAAGCCGCTTGGCTGTCGCTGCGCATTGCCGCCGCATCCTCGCTTGCAGCCGTCGTTTTGGGCACGCTGGCAGGCTACGCGATGGCGCGCATCAAACGCTTCCGCGGCAGCACCTTGTTTGCCGGTATGATTTCCGCGCCTATGGTTATGCCTGACGTGATTACCGGTTTGTCCATGCTGCTCCTGATTATTCAGGTGCAAATGTTCCTGCAAGGCAGCGGCGAATTGCTCCAAAGGCTTTACTTCGACCGCGGTTTCTTCACCATTTTCCTCGGACATACGACGCTTTGTATGGCATACATTACCGTCGTTATCCGTTCGCGTCTGGTGGAGCTCGACCAATCGCTCGAAGAAGCCGCCATGGACTTGGGTGCGCGTCCGCTGAAAATCTTTTTCGTCATCACCCTGCCCTTGATTGCCCCTGCCATCGCTTCAGGCTTCCTGCTCGGCATTACCCTGTCGCTGGATGATTTGGTGATTACCTCCTTCCTGTCCGGCCCAGGTTCTTCCACATTGCCGCAGGTGATTTTCTCCAAAATCAAGCTGGGTCTCGACCCGCAGATGAATGTGTTGGCAACCATCCTGATCGGCATTATCGGTACGCTGGTCATCGTCATCAATTACTGGATGATGCGCCAAGCAACCAAACGCGATCGGGAAGCCGCCGAAGCCTACCGTCAGGAAAAGCTCACCGCAGAAAAAACAAATTGACCCAATCAGACAGGCTGACCGCATCAATGCAAGGTCAGCCTGTTTTCTTCACACAACCCGTTTGACAACTTTTCAGACGACCCTCAACTATAGTGGATTAAATTTAAATCAGGATAAGGCGACGAAGCCGCAGACAGTACAGATAGTACGTTCAGCACCTTAGAGAATCGTTCTCTTTGAGCTAAGGCGAGGCAACGCCGTACTGGTTTAAAGTTAATCCACTATACCCTCCAAAGGTCGTCTGAAACCACACAAAGCATTACCCTATGATTCATCCCAATTTCAAAGAATACCTTCCCTCCTATTATTTCAGCACCATCAATCCCCACGCCGCTTATCCCAAGCTTGAAGGTCGTCTGAAAACCGAGACCTGCGTCATCGGCGGAGGATTGACAGGACTTTGTACCGCCCTTCCCCTTGCCGAAAACGGACACGAAGTGATCGTACTCGAAGCCGCACGCGTCGGCTTCGGCGCATCAGGGCGCAGCGGCGGGCAAGTCATCAGCGATTACGCCTGCGGTATGGAAGAAATCGAAAAACAAGTCGGCTTGGAACAAGCCCGCTGGTTTTGGCAGCAATCCCTGCAAGCCGTCGAACTCGTTGACGAACGGGTTAAAAAACATCAAATCGCCTGCGACTGGCAGCGTGGCTATGCTACCGTCGCCATCCGCCCGCAGCATTGGGAAGAATTGCAACAATGGCATGAACACGCCCGACAACATTACGGCGCTACCCATTACCAACTCTGGGATAAAGCTACGCTCAAGCAACAACTTGCCAGCGATATGTATTTGGGCGCACAGTTCGATCCTCATTCCGGCCACCTCCATCCGCTCAACTATACCCTGGGCATCGCCCGCGCCGCCGCCGAAGCAGGCGCGCAGATTTTCGAACAGTCCCCGATGACCCGTATCGAACCCTATCAAGGCGGCTGGCTCGTTCATACCCCGGACGGCAGCATCGAATGCCAAAACCTCGTGTATGCCGTCAACACCTACGCCGGTTTGCATCAAAAATTCAAGCCGTTGGAAAAAAAAGCCATCGCCGTCAGCACCTTCATCATCGCCACCGAACCGCTGGGCGAACGTGCAAAAGAACTCATCCGCAACAACATGGCCGTCTGCGACAACCGCCACGTCCTCGACTACTACCGCCTCAGTTCCGATGGTCGCCTGCTCTTCGGCGGTAAAGACAACGAATTCATCGACGATCCCGACCGCATGACCGAGCTTGTCCGCCAAGACATGCTCAAAGTCTTCCCACAGCTTGCCGATGTCAAAATCGAACATTCATGGGGCGGCGAATGCGACATCACCGCCAACCTCGTCCCCCACTTCGGAAGACTCGCGCCCAATGTTTACTATGCCCAAGGCTACTCGGGACACGGCATGGCGATTACCGGCATAGCAGGCCTTGCCATTGCCGAAGCCATCATAGGTGACGATGGTCGTCTGAAACCGTTTGAAAAACTCAAACACCCCAGCATCATTACCCAACCTTTCCTGCGCAAACTCGGCTCCTTCCTCGGCTCGAAATATTACCAATGGAAAGACAGCCGTTAAGCATTTGGTTAAGCTCGAACACATCAACAAAAGGTCGTCTGAAACCCGATTCAGGTTTCAGACGACCTTTTCGATATTGAATTGAAGGCTTCCAATCAAACTGCTATCGCATCAAATGTTCAACGAACGCTCGATGCATTTAGATTCCTACCCTCTCCGTTTGTGCTCCAAACCCATTACATCAAATGAATCCCGCTTGCCGGATTGGAAACATTCTCATATACGGTAATCGAAACAATTTTTCCACTTTCGTCAAACACGATTTCCAGATAAGGCTTATCAGGGCTGCGGTCGCGGTTGAAAAGGCGGAATACCCTTTGCGCCTCAAAAATCTTCCCGCGCGCTTTCAAATATTCGGGCAACCGGCTGATGTTTTGAAAACTGCCGCCAAACCCGCCGCCGTGTTTCTTAAGATATTCCGGCGTTCCTTCTATATCAAAATTGTGCGTTATCCTCAGCGGCTGATCCGACCCTTGGCTTGTCTGTTTGCCTGTTGATAAAACCAAAGTATCCCGACGCCTGAGTGCTTTCATTTCTTGTACCACCGGTTCTACCGCCTGCTGATTATAGCTCCGCTCCCCTTTTCCCATCTGATCAATAGCCTCTATCACTTTATCAACGTTTTTAGGATCATTCGGATCAATATCAGGGAACAGTGCCTGCTCCAGCGGATCGTCTCCGCCGGGAATGCCCCAAATCGCCGCCAATTCTTTAGGGCTGCGTTCAAACAAACAACTGGAATCGATATTCTCGGCAACCTGACGGACAAAATCATCAATGCCGTCAATCTGATGCAGGTTGGCGCAATTTGAAGAAAGTGCGCTTTCTATTTGCTTGACGCTATTAGAGTTGGACGCGATTGGATTCAAATCGGGTTGGGAAGAAGCAGATGACGTGGAGGATGGAACAGCGGATGCGCCGACTTCTTTTGTTTTATCTTCTTTGCTTGGAGAACACGCAGTCAGCATGATTGCAGTAAGCCATAAGAGAAGTGATGACATTTCATTTTTCATTATTTTATTTTCAACATAAAGAGGTCGTCTGAAAATCTGCCATTTCATTTTTCAGACGACCTGTTATTCATAGAACTCAAGAACCTTGTTATTGCCAGCAAGGTGCTCAATCCATCTTACCCGACGCGGTAAAACGCCAAGCTGCCCAACAGGTTGGGGAAATGTTTGACCTGTTTGTTGCCCGTCATGACCGCGCGCTCGAGGACGCGGATTTTGTTTTTGGCGCACAATAAATCAAAGTCTTTGAGCGTACACCAATGGATATTCGGCGTGTCGTACCAATGGTAGGGCATACGCTCGGAAACCGGCATATGCCCGCCGATAGCGATTTGGAAGCGGTTGCGCCAGTAGCCGAAATTCGGGAAGCTGACAATCGCCTGTTTCGCCACGCGCATGAGGCAGCGCAGGATTTTTTCGGTGTTTTGCATGGCTTGGATGGTTTGGCTCAAGACGATAACGTCAAACGTCTGGTCGCCAAATTCTGCCAAACCCTGCTCCAAATCGGCTTGAATAACGTTCACGCCGCGCGACATGGCGGCGATGACGCTGTCGGTGTCGATTTCGATGCCGTAACCGCTGCATTTTTTGTGTTCCACCAAAGCCGCCAGCAATTCGCCGTCGCCGCAGCCCAAGTCCAAGACGCGGCTGCCTTCGGGAATCCAGTCGTAAATCAACTGCAAATCGTCGCGCAAATTCATGATCGGCAATCCTTGTCAACATTGTTCATATAAACCGCTACGGCGCGCATATAAGCCTCGTCTTCCATCAAAAAGGCGTCATGGCCGTGGTTGGATTTGACTTCGATATACTGCACCGGCTTGTGCGCGGCAATCAGCGCTTTGACCAGCTCTTTGGAACGCGCGGGCGAGAAACGCCAGTCGGTACTGAAGCTGGCGACAAAAAATTTCGCTTTCACATTTTGCAGGGCGCGGGTCAGGCTGTCGCCAAAATCCGCCGCTGGATCGAAATAGTCCAAAGCCTTGGTCATGAGCAGGTAAGTGTTGGCATCAAACCGCCCGACGAATTTGTCGCCCTGATAGCGCAGATAGGATTCCACTTCAAATTCAACGCCGTAGCCGTATTGATAGCCGTTTGAACGCAAATCGCGTCCGAATTTTTTGCCCAAACCGTCTTCGGCAAGATACGTAATGTGCCCCATCATGCGGGCAATCCGTAAGCCTCGTGCAGGAACGGTATTGCGGCTGCGGTAATGTCCTTCGTTGAAATCAGGGTCGGTCAAAATCGCCTGACGCGCCACATCGTTGAACGCGATATTTTGCGTCGAGAGTTTCGGCGCAGACGCAATCACCAAGGCATGGCGCACGCGCTCGGGATAGGAAATCGTCCATTGCAAAGCCTGCATACCGCCTAAGCTGCCGCCGACAATCGCCGCCCATTGTTCGATACCGAGATAATCGGCAAGCGCGGCTTGGGATTTTACCCAGTCCTTTACCGTAACCACCGGAAAATCCGCACCGTATTCCCTGCCCGTTTCAGGATTGATCGACAAAGGCCCGCTGCTGCCGTCGCAGCCGCCCAGATTGTTCAAACCGACCACAAAAAAACGTTCCGTATCAATCGGTTTGCCGGGTCCAACCATATTGTCCCACCAGCCCGCATATTTATCCTCCGCCGAATGCCTGCCCGCAACATGATGGTTGCCCGACAGCGCATGGCAGATTAAAACCGCATTGTTTTTTTCGGCATTCAGCTCGCCGTAGGTTTCAATCATCAGATCGAAACGCGGCAAAGTTTTACCGTTTTCCAAAACCAGCGGCATCTCAAACGGAATTTTTTGGGGCGTTACAATGCCCACCGAGGCACTTTGACTCATATCCTATCCCAACAAATGCGGCGAAAAGCGTTATTATATAGCAAACGGCATGACTTTTTGACACGGTCGGACAAGCAGCCCGACGCGCTGAAACATCCGTCCTCATGCCGCTGCGCCCGAACCATACTTTTTCAGACGACCTCCCCCGCTTCCCGACATGATAGGCAGACTTTTCCGTATTTTTTTCTTTTTCGCACTTGCCGCGCTGATCATCAACCGCCTCTTCAGCCGCAAGCAAAAACGCGCCCTGCGCGATGTCGCCAAAATCAGCGCATGGGTGCTGCTCGGTGCTGCCGCAGCAACGCTGTTTTGGTATCTGGTCATGCTGTATTTCAAACACATTCCAGATTCTTATTGACCGGACGTTGATAGCCAGACAAAAGGTCGTCTGAAAACCCAAATTCAGGTTTTCAGACGACCTTTTCCCGTATATTAAAAACACGGGGGATGACGACGTTGCCAAAGCGGCTGTCTCAACTCAAGATTTAGCATCCGGCTTCTCCTTAAACTCCGTTCCGACGAACGTCCGTTTCGGGTTGCCGCGCTCCACCTGATAAAGCTGGCTGTGCTGTGCGCGGGCGTAATCGTCAGCCTGTCCGGCATGGTGTTCCGCCAACTTTTGCGCCAGCAGAGTCAAAGCCAATTTTTTGTTGGCATGCTGACTGCGTTCGCTTTCGACGCGTACGGAAATACCGCTCGCTTTATGAGTGGCACGGACAGCACTTTCAGTTTTATTGACGTGCTGCCCGCCTTTGCCGCCCGAACGGCAGGTTTGAAACTCAATTTCGCTTTCAGACGGCATTTCAGGCATATCAGGCATGCGGAAAACGCCGATATACCAGTTTTTACGCGGATGCTTCGGACGGACGGGGCTGGCGCATATCCATTGGAGCGAACCTTGCCAACGCTGTGCCAGAGTTTCGGCATACTTGCCGTCCAATTTAAGCACCGCCGACATCATGCCGTGTTTATCGGCGGTTTCGGAGATGATTTCCGCCTCAACACCTTCCGCCTTTGCCTCGGCAAGCAGCCTGCCCAATACAAAACGGGCAAAGATGCGGCATTCGGCAGGCCCTTGGGCTGTAGAAATTTGCAGATAAACCGTTTGTAAGTTTTGCTTCATTTTTATTCTCCACATCCGCCGCTGGTTTTATAAGTCAAAACGGGTTTGAACCGAGCGACCAATTCAATCAGACCTGCGTTTTTCATGGCAGAAATGACGCTGTCTATGCTTTTATAAGCCTGCGGAGCCTCTTCAAAAATCAAAGCCTTATCCTGACAAACGACCACGCTGCCGAATGCGGTTTGACGCAGGCTGTCGGCGGAATATCTGTGCGACAGGCGGCCTTTGCATTCGCCGCGCTGCCATTTCCGTCCTGCGCCGTGTGCCAATGTGTTCAACGAAATTTGGCAATCTTGGGTCGGCAGAACCAGATAGCTGTAATCGCCGCGCGAGCCGGGTACCATGACCAAGCCTTTATCGGCGGGCGTTGCGCCTTTTCGGTGCAGCCAGCCGGTTTGCCCCGCGATTTCAGTTTGTTCGAGGAAATTGTGATGCACGTCGAGCAGGCAATCGCCTTCCGTGTGCCAGCGGTCGAGCATTCTGGCGGCAATCAGACGACGGTTTAAACGGGCGAACTCAAGGGCTGCCTGATGTTCGGCAAGATAGTCCGCCGCAGCCTCGCTGCCTTCTGCCAAACCTCGATGGCCGTAGGCTTCGATGTGGCGTTGCAAAATCTGCTGACCCAGGCCGCGCGAACCGCTGTGTACCAACAATTGCAAACGGTTTGAATCAAAGGCAGTGGGAAGCAAATCGTCGCGGTAAACGGTTTCAACGGTTTGCAATTCGGCAAAGTGATTGCCGCCGCCGATAGTGCCGACAGCGAGGTCGTCTGAAAACGGAAAATCGGATGCGGATTCTCCAAGCAAGGATTCTTGTTCGTCTTGGCTCAAAGGCATGTCGATGTTGCCAAGCTGCTTGGCAAGTTTGGCAGGTTTGAGCTTGGCGGCGGACAAACCGGTTTGCCAAAACGCCATGCCGCAGCCGATGTCGTTGCCGATGAGCGCGGGGTAAAAATGGTGTTCGCTGAAAAACGCTGCGCCAACGGGATAACCCCGCCCCGCGTGCAAATCAGGCATGCCGGCTACGCGCAGCATGTGCGGCAGCTTGGCAGTGGTTTCGAGTTGAGCGACGGCGTTGCCTTCAATCCAGGTTTCCGAATCAGCGATGATGTGAATATGATGGGGATTTTGATAATTGCCCATGTGTATGCTTTCTTTAAAACGGACAGATGGCAAAACGTGTCCAAACCGACAAAACAAAAAAAATGTCCAGTTTGAAAATATACCGACTGCCGTCTGACTTTTTCAGACGACCTCTGTCCGATTGATGGGAAAGCAGCCCGAAGCGGGCGATAGGGAAAATGCGGGAACGCGTTGTCCGAAAATCAGACCGACGCTTGGGCTGCAAAGAATGTGATTGAGCGGATTGAAGTATTGCGTGTCATGGCTGCTCCTTTCTTTGCATGTGAAAATTGAAAACAGGCGGATTATAGGGGAAATGTTTGAAACGTTACAATAAAACTGCGTTTTTTATGAAGAAATGTTGTATAACTGCCATAATGTAATGAAAACAAAAAAGCAGCCTGTTACACTACCCGAACCATCGTTCCACGTTATCAGACCGCCGCTTGGTTTATCATCTGTTCAAACCTGTTCCAACAAGTTTTCAGACGACCCCAAAGGTCGTCTGAAAATCAAAAACACAAAAATCAAAACCTTACCGACCACCCATACGCATCAACCGCAGCACGCCCAACCGCTGGCGGTGAAACTTCCGAAAAGCCATTCAAAAAGCGGACTGCAAACTAAATACATTTTGTCAACGGTTCTACACAGCAGCCGTCTGAAACCACCAGAAAGGCAGAAACATGAATCCTAAATCCCTCTACCGCGCCGCCCTGCTCGAATGCCTCAGTTATGTCTGTTCTGACGAAGCCTACGCCGCCTACCGCAAACTCGCCAAAAAAGGCTGCCCAGACGGCTGGTTCGGTCTCGGCAATGCCCGCCAGTACGGCGAAGGCGCCAAACCCAACCTCACCAAAGCCGAAAAATATTACCGCTGCGCCGCCAAACTCGGCCACGCCAAAGCACAGGAATCCCTCGGCCGCCTGTACGAATTTGCAGAAAAGCCCGACTACCGCTGCGCCCGCAAATGGTATGCACGCGCCTTTAAGCAACACGGTAGCATAAACCCCGATACGGCCTATGCAGCCTACCGCCTCGGCTTGCTGCACGAGCGCGGCCTCGGCGGCAAAAAAGACATTAAGACAGCCTGCCTGCTTTATCGCAAAGCAGCCAAAGCGGGTTGTGCCGAAGCCCAACGCGCCCTCGGCTACCTATACGATGAAGGCCTCGGTCTACCCCGAAACTACACCAAAGCCTACAAATGGTACGCCCGCGCTGCCCTACAAGCGGATGAAACCGCCTGCAACAACATAGGCTTCCTCTACTACAACGGTAACGGCGTGCGCCGCAGCAAAAAACAGGCGAAAAAATGGTACAAACTCGCCGCCCGCGCGGGCAGCATCATCGCATTATCCAACCTCGGTATCCTCTATGAAGATGCAGGTCGTCTGAAAAAAGCCGCCCGCTACTACCGCCGTGCCGCCGAGGCAGGCAACAAATATGCCGCCAAGCAATTGAAGCGGCTGGACAAGAAAAAGTCTGCACAATAAACTGAGGTCGTCTGAAAACGGAATGTCGCGTTTTCAGACGACCTTTTACCTACTTCCCTCCAAAACCTCCAGCCATGTCTCCAGTCCGTATTCAAGCGATGTTTTGGTTTTTAAATCTAATTTTTTCATCAGCCGCTTTTCGTTCTCCACATGCGGAAACAAAGCTTTCTCAATCAATTCTTTGCCTTTATCGGTCAAACGCACCAGCATACTTCGCGCATCGTCGGGGTTGGGCAGGCGGTCAATTAGCCCTTGGTTTTCCAAGTTTTTCAGGCGCGTAGTCATGGTACCTGATGTTACCATCAGCGAAGAGAACAACTCAGTTGGGGTCAACGTATAAGGCGCGCCACTGCGGCGCAAAGTAGCCAGCACATCGAACGAGCCTTCGGTTAAACCGTATTCTCCGTAAACTTTTTCCAATTCGCGTGCAATTAAAGCAGCGGCGCGTTTCAGACGACCTATTAACAACATGTTCTCTGCTTCCAATTCTGGTAGTTCCTGCTTCCATTGGGCAACGGCGCGGGCGGCTGCATCAAGGTGTTCGGTCATAGGATGCTCCGTTCGGTTTTCAATGGCGATTATTTTATCTTGACTTCAAGCTAATTTCTATTTATATTTAACTTGAAATCAAGATAACTCAACTGGAGAAAACCATGTTTGCCGATAAACAAACCGTTTTAAATGCCTTCCGTTTCCGCCACGCCTGCAAAAGCTATGACGCAGCGAAGAAAATCCCTGCCGATGATTTCGCCTATATTCTGGAAACTGCGCGCCTGTCGCCCAGTTCGTTCGGGCTGGAACCTTGGCGGTTTTTGGTGATACAAAACCGTACTCTGCGCGAAGAGTTGCGCGGCATTGCATGGGGCGCGGCGGAAAAAATTATGGATTGCAGCCATTTTGTGATTTTGTTGGCACGCACACAGGCTGCCATGCAGGCGGATTATCAAGAAAAAATCTGGGGCGGCGCGCATGGAATGCCGTCTGAAACTATTGGGATGATGCAAAAATTTTTCAAACAGTTTGCCGAAACCGATTTTGCCATTGCCGATAATCCGCGCGCATTTAACGACTGGGCAACCAAGCAAACCTATATCGCGTTGGCGAATATGATGACCGCTGCCGCGTTGATTGGTGTGGATTCCACGCCGATGGAAGGCTTTCAAAAAGAAAATGTGGAAAAACTGCTGTCGGAAAAAGGTTTAATCAATCTTGACGAATACCGCGTCAGCGTCATGGCGGCGTTTGGCTATCGCGCAGGCGAACCCAAGCGCGCCAAAACGCGGCAGGCAGTAGACGATGTGGTTGATTGGATTGAATAAACACCTGAAAATCAGCAACACAGACATTCACCAGTTGGCAAAATTAAGAGTTTTGACCGATGGCAGCCTGCACTTGAATGAAGAAGAGAAGGTTTCCGATAGGCCAAATTTCCCACCCGCTTATTCATTTATTTGGAGGACTTATGCGCTTACATTATTCCCAATATGCCCTTGAAAGCTATAAGGCACTGCTGGCTTTGGAAGCCAGCCTCACGCTGGATAGTACCCTGAAAGATTTGGTGAAACTGCGTGTTTCGCAAATCAACGGCTGCGTTTTTTGTGTCGATATGCACGTTAAAGAGGCCAAGCTGCACGGCGAGCGCGAACTGCGCCTGCACCATTTGGCCGTTTGGCACGAATCAACCCTGTTTACCGAAAAAGAACGGGCCGCGCTGCAATGGGCGGAAAGCCTGACCCGCATCTCCGAACAAGGTATCCGCGATGCGGACTACGCAGCGGTACGCGCCCATTTTGATGAAGAAGAACTGGTGGCGTTGACCCACGTCATCAACACCATCAACGTTTGGAACCGGCTGAACGTGGCTTTTGCCACTCCGGCGGGCAGCATGGATAGTCTGATGGGATTGGAAAAGGCAGGTTTGATTTAGTCTGGCAAGACAATCTGAAATCGATCAAACATCAACAGGGGCTACCTAAAATATAAAAAGCAGTCTGCACATTCAAAACCAAAGTGCAGGCTGCTGTTGCCCCATCACACCCCATTCCCTTTTTTTCAGACGACCTCCTGTATAGTCAATCTGAAAAAGCTGCATTCCTACGAGAATCAAAATGCCCAACCGTACCGCCACCATCCTGACCACCGCACTCGCCCCGTTGATTTGGGGCAGCACCTATCTCGTGACCACCGAATTTCTGCCGCCGGATCGACCGTTCACCGCTGCGCTTATCCGTGCTTTACCCGCCGGGCTTTTGCTGTTGGCGTGGACGCGGCGTATCCCTAAATGCAGCGAATGGACGACCGTTGTCTTGCTCGGTTTTTTGAACATCGGCTTTTTTCAGGCCATGTTGTTTGTGGCGGCGTATCGCTTACCGGGCGGACTTGCGGCGGTTTTGAGTTCGACGCAGACGCTGATGGTGCTGGTGTTCACTTGGTTAATCGGTAAAACCATGCCGCCCAAAGCGGCTTGGGCTTGGTCGGCGGCAGGGGTTTTGGGGATTGCGCTCTTGGTTTTGTCGCCGCAGGCGCGCTATGACGGGACGGGGATTTTGGCGGCATTGGCGGGCGCGGCGGCGATGGCGCTGGGCGTGTATTTGTCGAAACACCGCCGCACTTCGCTGCCCGTATTGGCGTTCACTGGCTGGCAGCTTTTCATCGGCGGCTTGTTTTTACTGCCGGTCACCCTGCTTGCCGAACCGCGGCTCGAATCTTTAAGCCCCGCCAATATCGGCGGCTATCTGTATTTGAGCCTGTTTGGTGCCGTGTTGGCTTATGTGTTGTTTTTCAGAGGAATTGCCAAACTTTCGCCTGCTGCGGTTTCGTCGCTGGGATTGCTCAGCCCTGTCTCGGCATTTATCTTGGGCTGGCTGTTTTTAGGGCAAGGGATGGACGCGAAGTCGCTGGCGGGATTTGCGTTGGTGTTGGTATCGATATTCGGGGTGCAGCGGGCAGTCATGAAAAAGGTCGTCTGAAAACAGCCTTGAGCCTTCAAGCTGCGTTTTCAGACGACCTTTTGCGCCGGTCGGTTTATTTCTTCAAGAATGCCCGTTTCAGAATAATCAGCCAATCTTTTTTATCCAAAACAGGACGTTGCGTAAATACATCGTATTTGCTGCCGTCCAGTTTCTGCAAAATCAGTTGTCCGCCGACAATAATCATCCGCAATTCAAATCCTAAGCGGCCTTTCAGCGTTTTACCCAAGGGCGAGCCGCCTTTGAGCATTTGGAACGCGCGGTTGCACTCATACGCCATCAGTCTTTGGAACGCAAAATCCGTTTTGCCTTCGGCAATTTGCGCTTCGCTGACGTTAAATTTTTGCAAGTCGTCCTGCGGGATATAAACACGGCCTTTCTGCCAATCGACGGCAACGTCCTGCCAAAAGTTGATGAGTTGCAACGCGGTACAGATGCCGTCGCTTTGGGCAATGCTGACTTCGTCGGTTTGTCCGTACAGATGCAGCATAATGCGCCCGACTGGATTGGCGGAACGGCGGCAGTAGTCAATCAGGTCGCCAAAATCCTGATAACGGGTTTTGACAACATCCTGACTGAATGCGGACAAAAGATCGTAAAACGGCTGCAGCGGCAGCTTGAAAGGCGCGATGGCTTCACGTTGCAAACGTTGCATTAGCGGGGTCAGCGGCGTTTCGCCACGCTGTATACGGTCGAGTTCGGATTTGAGTTCGTCCAAAGCGCGCAAGCGTTCATCGGCTTTTGCACTGCCTTCATCGGCGAGGTCGTCCGCAGTGCGCGCAAAAGCGTAAACGGCATGGGTAGGCTTGCGCAGGCGGCGCGGCATGACAAGCGAGCCGACGGGGAAGTTTTCGTAATGGTTGACGGACATAAATATTGGAAATTCGGTATTTGGGGTCGTCTGAAAGTATGAGCCGCGTTGCTCAAATGGCTTGCCGACGGCACGGAGTACTTCCAAACCTGTATTAACAACTCGGCAAGATTCTAACACAACGCATTATTTTATTAATGATTTAACTGTACACGCGCATAGAAATCCAAACTTGAAACCACAAAATTACCCTGTTTTCCCAATTCAGACGACCCTTTCCGCAAAACGGATTTTAGGTACGGCAAAAACTATAGTGGATTAACTTTAAATCAGTACGGCGTTGCCTCGCCTTGCCGTACTATTTGTACTGTATCTGCGGCTTCCGCCTTGTCCTGATTTAAATTTAATCCACTATATATTGAGATGACGAATCACAATACGGAAATAAGCTGTCCCATCCAAACTTAACCCGAAACCATGCCGTCCTCGTTCCTCAATATATCCGTAAACACTTGATTCGCTTATAATCCCCATACTTCCAAGTAAGCGGAGACTACGATGGACATGATGGCTTTCACGAATATTTTCTTAATCGTGCTATGTATTTTCACCATGCTGCTGGTGTGGTCGCGAAATTGGAAGTGCAAGCAGACGTATTTTGAAAAAATCAAAAGCAATCCGGACAATCTGAAATGGCTCGAACAAAATCTGACTGGAAAAGAAACAGCAGACCTCAAAAACATCAACGAGCATTTCGGGCTGCCTTTGCTGCAAGCGAAGCAATTACTTGAATACTACAAGCAGCAGTCGAAAAAATAATCTATCATAAAAAATAATCTATGGTTTAAAACAGGCGGGCTGAATTCAGTCCGCCTTTTTTACCCATTTAAAAAAAATCTTTTATTTCTGTATTGACAGAAATAAAAGACAAAAATAAAATACCCTCACTATGAAACTGAATCCGACCACTGAAAAATTTATCCTCCACTGGGGCGAAATGGGCACCAAATGGGGCGTCAACCGTACCGTTGCACAAATCCATGCCCTGCTCTACATCTTAGGCAGACCGATGAATGCCGAAGAAATTACCGAAACGCTCGGCGTAGCGCGCTCCAACGTCAGCAACAGCATCAAAGAGCTGCAAAACCTGAGGCTGGTGCATACCGTGCATATCTTGGGCGACAGGCGCGATCATTTTGAAACTTCAGACGACGTTTGGACTTTATTCCGCACCATCGCAGAAATGCGCATGCAGCGCGAAATTGAACCGACGCGGCAATTTTTGCAAAGCCTGATCGACAGCCCTGAATTTAGTCAGGAAAATGAAACCGCCAAACAGCGAATCCGGCAAACCTATGATTTCATCAATACGCTGACCATATGGGCAAATGAAATGTTGAAGCTTTCCACTTCAACCATGGTGAAAATTTTGAAAATAGGCGCCGGAATACAGAAATTTTTCCGATGATGCCGCCCCAATTGGTTTACAAGACACAACACCCGGTTTCTCTTACTCAATCATAGGTGTGTTATGGCACATTCAACAGATGATTATTTCGACTATCCGAGAGGCAGAGTCATCACCGTTTATGCTGCATCTACGCTATTTTTTGCGTTTAGTATCGGCTACTATGCTTTATTCTTTACCGTACCGGCCCTAATTTGCGGTTTGATCTTAAGCTTGACGTCTACATACAGGGACTTACGCGGCCTTATACGGGCAATCATAACCGGATCATTATGCGGTTGCCTATATCTTTTACTGTTTGGTGCAGATTTTGTCACCAGCCTCCTAGCAAGCGTGGTAATAGGCGGTACTTATTCTTTGATTGTTGGCGTTTTGAGCTTGCCCAATCCTCCGGGGGAGGATGATATTCAGGAACCTGCCTAATTTTTTTACCCTTATATTTCTCTTTTGACAGAAATTTTAGAAATTACAGGCTAAATATATAAATAAACCGAAATGAAATTAGGAAACCAATATGTCCGACAAAACTACACGCAATCTCCCTGCCTACCTGTCTTACTCGATGGGGCTGCTATGGCTGTGGAGCGGTACCCAACCTCTGTTTTTCATGCCCGAAATGTCATTGGATTTGCTGCATTCGGTCGGCATTCCCGATCCGTTGCTGTGGCCGACATTAATCGCCGCTTCACTGCTGGACATCGGTTTTGCCTTTTTATGCTTCAGCCGCTTTCGCGCCCGTTCCGAAATATGGCTGCTGCAATTGCTGACCGTCGCGGCATACAGCCTGATTATTGCTTTCAGGCTGCCCGAAATGTGGGCGCACCCTTTTGCGCCTTTGGTAAAAAACCTGCCGATTATGGCTACTTTACTTTTCCTGTATCAATCCGTAGGAGATAAAAAATGAATACCTATTTAATCGTTAAAACCCTGCACATCATCTCGGCTACCTTAATGGTCGGCACCGGTTTTGGTACGGCGTTTTACCTCTTTTGGGCAAACCGCAGCGGTTCGGTCGCCGCGCAGTCGGTCGTATCACATTGGGTCATCAAAGCAGATTGGTGGTTTACGACCCCCGCCGTCATTTTCCAACCCTTGTCCGGTTTATGGATGCTGTACGAACGCGGCTATACCGTTTCCACCATGCTGGAACAAAATTGGGTATGGATGACGCTCGGTTTATACATCCTTGCAGGCATTTGCTGGCTGCCCGTTGTCTGGCTGCAAATCCGCATGGCAAAGATTGCCGAACAAGCGCATAAAGAAAACGCAGATACCATTCCGGAACCCTATTGGCGTTATGCCAGACGCTGGGAATTGCTGGGCTATCCCGCCTTTTGCGCCACTATCGTGATTTACTTCCTGATGGTGATGAAACCGATTTAAAAATTTTCAGACGACCTCAGCAACACCATAAAGAAAAACCATGAACATCATCATTTTCGGAGGCAGCGGCTTCATCGGCAGCCGTACCGCCCAAATCTTAAAAGAACAAGGTCACCAAGTTTGCACGCCCGACCGCCGCGCCTTCGATTTTCTTCATCCCGATGAAACCGCTGCACGCCGTTTATTGGAAGGGCAAGACGTCCTCATCAACTGCATCGGCATCATGAGCCGTCATGCCGAAATACTCGAAACCGTACACCACCGCACGCCCAAACAGCTCGCCGCATGGACAAAAGCAGCGGGCATAAAACGCTGGGTGCAACTATCCGCACTGGGTGCCGACCCATCTCAATCCATCAACTTTGTCGGCAGCAAAGGACGTGGAGATGATGCCGTCGCCCAAAGCGGCATCCCGATTGCCATAGCCCGACCATCCGTCGTTTACGGGCGAGGGGGAACCAGCTGCGAACTGTTCATCAAATTAGCCCGCCTCCCTTTGCTTCCCCTGCCGGAAGGCGGCCGCTTTCATTTGCAGCCCGTCCATCTTGCCGATGTTGCCGAAGGTTTGGCAAAACTTGCCGTCCAAACCGACGCCGGCCACAGCATTATCAATATGACCGGCAGCCAGACGCTGACCTTGGCGGAATACCTGACCACCCTCCGCCAAACCCTGCACCACAAACCGCCACAACATATCCTACCTGTTCCCCTGCGCCTGCTCGACCCTGCGCTGCCGTTGGCAAACATCCTCAGCAACGGTATTATCAGCCGTGATAGCTTTGCCCTGCTCAAACAAGGCTCATGCGCCGATTATTCTGATTTTGCAGCTTTATTGGGGAGAGCGCCATTAGCTGCGGAAAACTTTTCCCGTCAAGGCTGAATCAGCCATACACACGAAAAGGTCGTCTGAAACCGCCCCGCCTAAAGCCGGTTTCAGACGACCTTTTGCCCTAATACAAGAAACCGCTAATACAATAAAGCGCCCGTATGAAAAATATTTTGCTACAATATGTAATTGTATGTTACATAAGCAGTATATCATCAATAAAATAATATTTTCATCACGGCTCATATCATGGCTCAGATTAAATTTAAAACACATCTTAAATGCATCCTACTTGCTTCCATCTTGCTCTCCGGCTGTCAGACTGCCTTTGAAGAAGATCAAACCCGACGCAGCAAAATTACCCAATTCGCCCTCAATCACCCCGTAGCGGCGCAAGCCATCGGCATGGAAGACACAGGCTCCTTCAATATCAGCAGCAATGCCACACGTTTTGCCTACCGCAGCGGCTTAGACGATACTGCCAACGGAGATGGCAAAGGCACACAGGTCAATGCCGTACGCCAAGCCCTGTGGCAAGCCGCCATTACCTCCCAATTCGACAACGTAATCGCCGAAGAGGCAGGTAATGCCTACCTTGCCGACATCAAAATCCGCGAAGGGAAAATCAACTATTTCAGCCGTTATCTCGCGGACCAGGCAGTTGACCAACGCAACAACCGTATCGGCCGCAGCATCGGCAGCGGCAGACCCAATACCGACATGAAGTCCCTTGCCGAAAGTGTTTTGCTCTATTACCACAAAATCGGCTTGTGGACCGCATCGGAAACGCGTACCAACGGCCGCAAAGTATGGCGCATCACGCAAGAAAAACTCAGTCCTACCGCCTACCGCGAAGCCATGAAAAATATCGAACCGTTGGATGCCGAAGGCTTGCGCGAGGAAGAGCGCAATATGCCCAAACCCGACAAAATCGACTCGATTTCCAAAACGGTTAAAGCCATCAGAAAAGTAAAAGACTGATTTTTCGACACTCTGTGCAAGTTTTGAGTAATTCATCAAAACAGCGTAAACTGTCGCAAACCCATTTTCAGACGACCTCTTTGCAAGCAGGGGTCGTCTGAAAACATTTCTCCTGCCGATTCAGCCGTTTCCAGAAGGACAAAGGACGATTATGAATTTCCCACCGCGTTACGTTTCCGCCACCCGTATGCGCCGCATGCGCAAAGACGACTTTTCCCGCCGCCTGATGCGCGAACACACCCTGACCGCAGACGATTTGATTTACCCCGTCTTCGTACTCGAAGGCAGCAATCAGGAAGAAGCCGTCCCCTCCATGCCCGGCGTGAAGCGGCAAAGCCTGGACAAATTATTGTTCACCGCCGAAGAAGCCCTCAAGCTCGGCATCCCCATGCTGGCACTCTTCCCCGTCGTTACCCGAAACAAAACCGAATTAGCGGAAGAAGCCTACAACCCCGAAGGACTCGTACCGACCGTCGTGCGCACCCTGCGCGAGAAATTCCCCGAACTCGGCATCATGACCGACGTCGCCCTCGACCCCTACACCATCCACGGGCAAGACGGACTGACCGATGAAAACGGCTACGTCCTCAACGACGAAACCATCGAAGTTTTGGTGAAACAAGCCTTGTGCCACGCCGACGCAGGCGCGCAGGTCGTCGCCCCGTCCGACATGATGGACGGCCGCATCCTCGCCATCCGCGAAGCCCTAGAAGACGCGGGACACATCCACACCCGCATCATGGCGTATTCCGCCAAATACGCTTCCGCATTTTACGGCCCGTTCCGCGATGCGGTCGGCAGTTCCGGCAACTTGGGCAAAGCCGACAAGAAAACCTACCAAATGGACCCCGCCAACACCGACGAAGCCCTGCACGAAGTCGCCCTTGACATTCAGGAAGGTGCGGATATGGTGATGGTCAAACCCGGCCTGCCCTATCTTGACGTTGTCCGCCGCGTCAAAGACGAGTTCGGCGTACCGACCTACGCCTACCAAGTTTCCGGCGAATACGCCATGCTTCAGGCAGCGATTCAAAACGGCTGGCTGGACGGCGAAAAAGTCATACTCGAAAGCCTGCTCGCCTTCAAACGCGCCGGCGCCGACGGCATCCTGACGTATTACGCCGTCGAAGCGGCAAGGATGTTGAAAAAATAAAACGACAGCAAAATGCCGCCGGTTTGCACAGAATGCCCGGCGGCATTCACATTAAGGCATTTACCTGACAAAATTTATTACAACGGAATGAATAATCAGGTAATTTCTGGTAAAATACCGCAACTCTCAAACAAACACTTACAGCGTCCGTTTTATATAGTGGATTAAATTTAAATCAGGACAAG
>NZ_KV821488.1:0-26575 GCF_001815675.1 Neisseria sp. HMSC065D04 | reverse complement strand
AACGCCGTACTGGTTTAAAGTTAATCCGCTATAAAATTCAAAACATATACAATAAAATGAATACAACAACCGCCGATACACTATTCCGGGAAGCTCACTCATTCATGACCCAAAATCCGCCCGATTTTGCCGCCGCAGTCCCACTATTGCAAAAAGCGGCAGACGAAGGGCATACGGAAGCAGAATTCCATCTTGCAGGCTGCCTGTTGCAAGGACAAGGCATACCTGCCAACCGTGAAGCTGGCATACGCCTGATGCAGCAAGCGGCGCGTGACGGTCATCCCTACGCCAGCTACAACCTTCTTCAAATCCAAGAAGCACAAGGTATGCCGCTCAATACCCTGCTTCCCTCCTATCGGGAATTGGCAGAGGCAGGCATTATCGAAGCGCAGCTCAAGCTGATGCGCGCTTATCATGACGCAGGTCAACACGAAGAAGCCGTCGATTGGGCCGTACTTGCCGCGCGTCAGCAAAATCCCCAAGCCCTATATTTCTTAGGCCAGCATTGCCAATACACCTCGCCGCCCGATTATCCCCAATCACACCAGCTCTACCAACTTGCCGCCAAACAAGGATTTACGCCTGCCAATTGGCAACTCGGATTGCAATATAAGCTCGGTCAAGGCGTGGCACCGGACCTTGAGCAAGCCGCCCAACACCTGTACATCGCGGCAAGTGACAACATCGCTCCTGCACAAGTCGCCCTTGCGGAAATCCTGCTCCCGACCCACCCCGATAAAGCCATCCAATGGCTGGAAACCGCCGCCAAACAAAACAGCAGTGATGCTTACGCCAAGCTCGCAGAAATCCATCTGCTGGGCAAAGACATCCCGAAAGACACGGATAAAGCACGCCGCTACGCCAAAGCAGCCGCCCGCCGCAATCATCCCGAAGCGCTGCGTTTGCTCGGCGATATCTACCGCTACGGACTGGGCATCCTTCCCGAACCCTCCAAAGCGCGCCATTACTATCAGCTTGCCGCTGATTTGGGCAATCTCGCCGCACACCAAAAACTACTCGCGGACATTGCCCTGAACAATAAGCAAAACTACCCTCAAGCCAAAGAACACGCGCTGCAACGCCAACAGGCGGAGCAATTCTATCAGCTGGCTTTTGCCGCCCATTACGGTCTGAACCGCGCTCCCGACCATACCGAAGCGCTGACGCTCTATCAGCAGGCCGCAGATTTGGGGCACAGCAAAGCGCAAACCAATCTCGGCATGATGTACTACAACGGTCATGGAACAGAGACCGACTATACCCAAGCCGCCAAATGGTTCGCGCAGGCAGCTCAGCAAAAAGACACAATGGCGCAATACAACCTCGCCTGCCTCTATTTCCACGGAACAGGCGTCCGCCGCAACACAGCCTTAGCCTGCCGTTGGCTTGAAACTGCCATTAACGACGGTCACGAGCAGTCTGAAATCCTCAAGCAACTGCTGGCGCATTGGAAACAGCAACTTCCATAACATTGCCCGCGTGGCAACATTTCTCCGAAGAAGCTGCCAACGTTTGGGAATCCCTCTAAACCATTGTCTCTGCGTTGTGGTTAATGAGGTGCCGTTCTACGATAAGTCATATCACTTGCCCCATTCAAACAACAATATAAAAGGTCGTCTGAAAACCCTGATTGAGGATTTTCAGACGACCTTTGTCTATACTAATTGCCTGTTTGGATATTAGAAATCCAATTCCGCTTTCAGCCAATAAGTACGCGGCATGCCGACGACGGCGAAGCTGCGGTCGTATTGGCCGCGCTGTACCTGCCAGTAGTTTTTGTTGAACAGGTTTTCCACCGAGCTGCTGACGGTCAGGGTATTTTTACCCAGCTTGGTTTTGTAGCGCGCGCCTACGTCAACCAAGGTATAGGATGGGAAGGCGTATTGTTTTTGCGTGTCTTGGTATGACTTGCCGAAATACGAAACATTGCCGTTTAAAGTCAAACCTTTGGCAAACGGGGTATCCCATTCCACGCCCGCTTTGGCAATTACGCGCGGGTTGGCGACTTGTACGCCGTTAACAAGATTATCAGCTGCGTTCGGATAATTTTTCACAGTCGATTGCAGGTACATTAAGCCAAAGCTCGGACGCAGGGTGTTGTTCAACAGATTGGCATAGGTGTTGAACTCGATACCGCGGTTACGCTCAAAACCTTGTTTATCGCCGGCTGCGCCTCCTGCTGCTTTGTATGCTGCAAAATCAGTACCTTTTTTGGTATTGCCGCGCCAGTAACCCGGGCGTTTGATTTGGAACGCGTTCAAAGTAGTGACAAAGTCGCCCCAATTTTTGCGCACGCCGACTTCAAACTGACGGCTGACACGCGGTTTGGACATGGTAGTGTTACCGTCATCATCGGTTTTGATGTCGGCAGGCTCCAAGTCTTCCATGTAGTTGCCGTATACCACCAAATCGGGCTGCGGTACCCATGCAGCCATCAACATCGGACTGAAGCGTTTGGCATCGCCGCTTTTACCTTCTTTTTTATTGGTGTATTCAACCGCTTGGAAGCGTCCGCCCAAGGTCAGGCGGTATTTGTTGTCGACGAAACCCAGCGTGTCGGACAAAGCCAAACTGTTAACCTTGATATTGGCATCTAAGTTGGCAGAGTTCGCCCATGAGTTTGGATAGTCAGCTCTAAACGATGCCAATTTACTCTCAATATTTTCGTTTGCTTTAACTTCTACCTTGCTTTTACCGGCTGCACTACCATTGATCGTTGCACGTTGACGGATAATGCGGTCAAAAGCAGTACTCCAGTTATGTGTTACCGGCCCGGTTTCAAATTCACCGCGTGCAGTAAGGTTCATACTCAAAGTACGGAAATATTGGTCGGTCAGGCGCGCAGTTCCTGTATGGTATTGGTTTGCAGTCGTACAGGTAGCGGTCATACTGCTTGCGCCATCTTTGCCGCAAATAGTTGGAGAAATCAGCGTGCCGTAATAGCGCGCCTTGTTGTAACCGATACCGCCGGTAATTTGCGCATTTTCAAACGCATCCCATTCGAAAGTCAGCATATTGGTTTGACCGACGGTGTTCTGCCAGTTCCAACTTGGCAGCAGGTTCACCTTGCCATCGGGCGCATCAAACAAGCGGCCGCTGGCATTTTGAATATCCTGCATACGCGCGCGGCCGCCGTTGGTTTTGCGTTTCGCGTAGATGGAGTCGAACGCCACGCGCAGTTTTTCGCCGCGGTAGTCGGCATTCAAGGCAAATTCTTTGTTGTCTTCGCTGTAACCGTGGCGCGGGGTGTCGCCGTGGCGCAGTTTGCCGCTGGCACGCACGCCGAATTCTTTGTTTTCGCCGAAGCGTTGGCCCAAGTCGAATGTGCCTTGGGCGCGGTTGTTGCTGAACCAGCCCAAACCGATTTTACGGTTACCTTCATCTGCGGCTTTTTTGGTCTCGATATTGACGGAACCGGATACCGCGCCTTCAGGGTCCATGCCGTTTACGGCGGTGGAGGCGCCTTTAATCAGTTGTGCAGAACCGACTTGCACGCTGGCCGTGCCTTGTGTGCCGTACATACCTGCCAAACCGTTGACGCTGAATTGGCGCGCATCAAGCTGATAACCGCGGAAGTACAAACCGGTCAGCGTGTTGCTTTCGCCGCCGAACTGCCAAACGGAAGCGTCTTTTTTTGCTACGGCATCCACCAAAGTACGCGCTTCGGTGTTGTTGAGGGCTTGTTCGTCGTAGTTGACGACGGTAATCGGCGCGGTAAAGGCGTTGGCTTTACCCAATACGCCCAAGTTCACGCGGTCGCGTAAGTCGCCGTCGCTGGCGATGGAGTAAGAGCGGGCAGCTTTGACGCGTTTGGCGTCGGCGCGGACATGGACTTCCTGCAACTGCTGTTGCACAGGGGTTTCAGGTGTCGCTTCATCGGCGGCATAAGAAAACGCGCTCATAATCAAAAGCGGCATCAAGGCTAATTTGCTGTTCATAGATTCCTTCTGTCTTTGAGGTGGGTTATTTTTATTGCAATAAGCGTTAAAAATCACAAAGTAATTTTGCTGCGGAATTATATTTGATAACATTCTGCTTTTCTATAAAAAGTGATGATAACCATTTGTAAAAACAAAAATACAACATCAATCAAAACTTTATCCATAGTGATTGTAAATTATTTTATTAAGCAGAGAATCCGGGTTTCAGACGACCCCTGCCCGCTGCCTGCCTCAAGAGACAACGCACATGCAAAAATGGCAAATCGAGCTTTATTCCACGCCGTCTTGGCTGTTACAGACCTTGTTGATGGTCGCCGCCGCCTCGGCGGTGATTCTGTTTTTGGTACGCGAAACGCGCTTCGGGCGCGAGTTTGCCTATATCCTGCGGCTGTGCCTGACGCCGAAAAGCGCGGTCAAAGTCTTGCTGGCGATTACCGCGATGATTGTGCTGTTGCTGACCGAAGTGCGGCTGAATGTATTGAGTACCTTCATGTCCAAAGGGCTTTACGACTCGATGCAGGATTTAAACGCCTCCGCGTTTTGGATGTTTGCAGTGATGAACGCCGGCGTGGTGTTGGTACGGGCGTTTAACAACGTCGTCAACGACTTTCTCGATCAAGGCTTGGCGATTAAATGGTCGGAGCGGCTCAATGAAGTGCTGACAACGCGCTGGCTTGCCGACAAAAACTACTACCGCCTGCAAATGCGCCGCCATGCGCCGGACAACATCGACCAGCGTATCCAACAAGACGCGCAGGATTTCATCGCCTCGACCATAGAATTTGTGCGCGGCATGGTCAATTCGGTCGTTACCTCGCTGGAATTTGCCGTTGTTTTGTGGGGCTTGGCGGGCATCCTGACCGTGTTCGGCTTCGACATTCCGCACGGCATCGTTTGGTTTGTCTATATGTTTGTGATTTTGGCGACCTTTATCGCCATGTGGATAGGCAACCCTCTGATTCGTTACAACTATGAAAACGAAAAGCTCAACGGCGACTACCGTTATTCCCTCATCCGCGTGCGTGACCACGCCGAAAGCGTGGCGTTTTACAGCGGCGAACAACACGAACACGACCAGCTTTCCGACCGCTTCAAAGCCATCATCCGCAACCGTTGGCGCATCGCCCGACAAAGCGTCTGCTTAAGCGGCTTTAACGATATGTTTACCAACGGAATCAAGCTCTTCCCCATTATTTTGCAAGCCCCGCGCCTGTTTGCCGGACAAATCAAAATCGGCGACATCCAGCAGACCGTCCAAGCCTTCTCCCGACTGCAAAACGCCCTGTCCTTCTTTCGGATGTTCTACAACAAATTCACCGCCTACCGCGCCCGATTGGAGCGTCTGTACGGCTTTTTACTGAGTACGGAAGAACACCACAGCGCGCAGCAACCCGACATTACCGAAGTTTCAGACGACCTCTCGCTGGAAAACGTCGCCCTGTTCCGCCACAACGGCGAAATCCTGTTGAGCGGCATCAACGTCAACCTCAAAAGCGGCGATTCCCTGCTGATACGCGGTCCGAGCGGTTGCGGCAAAACCTCGCTGCTGCGCGCGCTGGCAGGGCTTTGGCCGTTCGGCAGCAGCGGCAAAGTCAGCCGTCCGCCGCATCGAGACATCCTCTTCCTGCCGCAACGCCCCTACACGGCGCAAGGCAGCCTGCGCGACGCGATTTGTTACCCCGACATCGACAAACAGCATCCCGAACTAGCCGAAGCCATGAACACCTGCCGCTTAGATTATCTGATTGATAAATTAGATAAAACCGACGACTGGCAACACAAACTCTCCCCCGGCGAACTGCAACGCGTCGCCTTCGTCCGCGCCTTGCTCTCGCAGCCCAAAGTCATCCTGCTCGACGAAGCCACCGCCGCCTTGGACGAACCGACCGAAGCCCTGCTCTACCGCGCTTTGAAGCACAAACTGCCGCAGAGCATCATCATCAGCATCGGCCACCGCAGCACGCTCAACGAGTTTCACGATTTCTGCCTCGATGTCGGCAACGTAGCTTGCGATTGAATTTAAAGCGACGAGGTCGTCTGAAAACCCGTAAGGGTTTAGCGTAGCGAGTTTCGCTAAAACTTTTTCAGACGACCTTTCTGCTAAAATGACACGCTTCAAATACAAGGGAACCCGCCATGCACGAAATCAAATGCCCGCACTGCCACACCGCCTTCACCGTTAACGAAGCCAGTTACGCCGACATCCTGAACCAAGTCCGCACCCAAGAATTTCAAACCGAAATTCATGAACGTCTGCAACAGGCGCAGATGCAGTTTCAAAGCGATATGCAGCTTGCCCAAGCGCAGGCGCAAAATCAGTTCGACAAAATCCTAGCCGACAAAAACCACGAAATCGCCGCCCTGTCCAACCAAATCAACACCTACGAAAAAGACAGCAAACTCGCCGCCGCCGAGATTGAAGGTCGTCTGAAAGCGCAAATCGCCGAGCAGGACAAATTGATTGCCGAGCTGAAAGCGCAGGCAAAATCGCTGGAAACGGCGAAAAACATGGAAAAAGAGCTGGAAATCACCAAAGCCGTTGCCGAAAAAGAGCGCGAATTGGGCAACCTGAATACCCAGCTCATGCTGCAGTCCAAAGAAAACCAGTTGGAAAAACAAAGCCTGCGTGAAAAATACGAGGCCGAACTCAAACAAAAAGACGAAATCATCGCCTTCTACAAAGACTTCAAAGCCAGACAGTCCACCAAAATGATAGGCGAAAGCCTGGAGCAGCACTGCGAAACCGAATTCAACCGCATCCGCACCACCGCCTTTCCACAAGCCGTTTTCGGCAAAGACAACGACGCCAAAACCGGCAGCAAAGGCGACTACATCTACCGCGAAACCGACGAAGAAGGCAACGAAATCATCTCCATCATGTTCGAGATGAAAAACGAAAACGACGAAACCGCCACCAAAAAGAAAAACGAACACTTTTTCAAAGAGTTGGACAAAGACCGCAGAGAAAAAAACTGCGAATACGCCGTCCTCGTCTCACTTTTGGAAGCCGACAGCGACCTCTACAACAACGGCATCGTCGATGTGTCCTACGCCTACCCGAAAATGTACGTCGTGCGCCCGCAGTTTTTCATCCCCATCGTCTCCCTGCTGCGCAACGCCGCGCTCAATTCATTGAAATACAAACAAGAATTGGCACAAATGCGCGCGCAAAACATCGACATCACGCATTTTGAAGAAGACTTGGATAAGTTCAAAACCGATTTCGCCCGCAATTACGAACTCGCCAGCCGCAAATTCCAAACCGCCATCGACGAAATCGACAAAACCATCAGCCATCTGCAAAAAACCAAAGAAGCCCTGCTTTCTTCAGAAAACAACCTGCGCCTCGCCAACAACAAAGCGACCGACCTGACCGTCAAAAAATTAGTGCGCAAAAACCCGACCATGAAGGCCGCCTTTGCCGCGTTGGAGAAAAAAGAGGATTGAGATTTGCTTCGAGAATGAAAATAGAAACGCCAGCCGGCCGTTACGCCTGCGCAAGCAGGAGTGACGGAGAACAGGTATCTCGTTTTCTATCAGTTCGTGAACAAACTCATTTATCCACATCTACCAAAAGGTCGTCTGAAAAATGAACCGCTACAAATCTTAGACGCACAAAAGACTATCCAGATACTCGGTGCAAGCCGGGTTCTACATCAGGAGGAGCAAGAAATGAAGGGAAACAAGTTACATTCAAGCCATATGACCCTTAAAATCATTTTGCTAGGTATATTTTTGTTATCTTGCAACCACTCCTACGGCAAGGAGAGACGCATGCAATCTGATGCCAATATGTCATTAAATGACAGCGTGTATATTTCTAAAGCCGAGCTGGAAAAGTTAAAAATCGATGCCTCTTCCGGTAATGGTCAAGCAGCATCAAAATTAGCTCATTATTTTGCTTTTTATGAGTTTAACCAAGATAAATTTATATTTTGGTTAGTTCGTGCCGCTGAGTCGGGCAATACTCAAGCACAACATGATCTTACCTATATATTCTTTGATCATTACCAAGACAGTAAAGATAAAAACAAATTATATGAAGCAGAAAAATGGGCTCTGCTTGCTCAAAAAAATGGAATGCCTATTACTGGCTTACTAACTGAAATACAAACTGAAAAACAGAATTTGACAAGATAAACATATCAGCAAACGGTCAAGCCGAAATCGGACAAAGTGCAGGCATCTGAAACTGCTTGCTCCGATAGTCCGTGTCTTTATCCGAGCAGGCACATTCAACGGTATACGGGCAGCAGTCAAGGACACATAAGAACTTGAAAGGTAATACGCCTTTTTAGGTCTTACAGAATTATTTTTCTCAACCCATTGTGTAAATATAGTGGATTAAATTAAACCAGGACGGCGTTGCCTCGCCTTAGCTCAAAGAGAACGATTCTCCAAGGTGCTGAAGCACCAAGTGAATCGGTTCCGTACTATCTGTACTGTATCTGCGGCTTCCGCCTTGTCCTGATTTAAATTTAATCCACTATAACACGGTGTCTTCTTATATCCCCAACATCTCATCGCAATAAACCAGTTATCCTCATTATTTCACCCATTAAGATGATTTGGAATGCATCTTTTTACAGTTTAAGTGGAATAGAAATAGGCAAAGCAGTCAGCCTTCATCCCAAACCAACCTTCGATAAATCAGTCTTTCAGACGACCTAACCCGAAAAAATATTTCTTAGTTAACAATACTTTTCAAATTTAATTTGCAAAAACTGTATTGATACTCTAATTTTTGTCCACATTTAGAGTATAATCACTAAAACCTGAGATACAAGCAGCCCAATATCATCAGGTTCAGTAAAAAAACAAACCTTACCCATTGATTAAAAATAAATTTTCAAAAATCCAGCAAAGCCGGTCTGCCAATATCAGCCCGCTCCCGCAACCATCAAGGAACCCATACATGCAAAACAACTTCGACCCATTGCACATCCGAGGCAAATCATTGATTCCCGTCGTCCAAGGCGGGATGGGCGTGGGCGTTTCCGCATCGAAACTCTCCAGCGCGGTCGCCCGCGAAAACGGTGTCGGCACGATTGCAAGCGTCGATTTGCGCCACCTGCATGACGACCTGCTCGCCGAATCCAAAATCAATCCGAGCGAAGAAAAATACACCCGACTCAACTGCACCGCGCTTGACCGCGAAATCCAAAAAGCCAAAGCCGACGCAAACGGCAAAGGCATGATTGCTGTCAACGTCATGAAAGCCGTCAAAGACCACGCCGCCTATGTCCGCCAAGCCTGCGAATCAGGTGCGGACGCGATTGTGATGGGCGCGGGATTGCCGCTGGATTTGCCCGAAATGACCGAGGGTTATCACAAAGATGTCGCCCTGTTCCCGATTTTGTCCGAATCGCGCGGTATCGGTATCGTATTGAAACGTTGGATGAAAAAAGGCGTTTTGCCCGACGCCATCGTTATCGAACATCCCGCGCACGCTGCCGGACACTTAGGCGCGGCAAGCGTGGCAGGTGTGAACGATGCCAAGTTTGAATTCAAACGCGTCATCGAAGAAACTTTCGAAGTATTCAAGAACTTAGGTCTTGAAAGCGAAAAAATCCCGCTCATCCTCGCCGGCGGCATGGCGAACTTTGAGAAAGTCAAAACCGCGCTGAAAAACTGGGGCGCATCCGCCGTCCAAATCGGCACGGCGTTTGCGGTTACCGAAGAAGGCGATGCCCACATCAACTTCAAAAAAACGCTGGCAGGTGCGGAAACCGAGCATGTTGTCGAATTTATGTCCGTCGCCGGACTGCCCGCACGCGGTGTGCGCACCAAATTCCTAGACAGCTACATCAAGCGCGAATCCAAGCTGCAAGCCAATGCCAAAGCCGACCCGCGCCGCTGTACGCAAGGCTTGAACTGTCTGACCAGCTGCGGCCTGCGCGACGGTTTGGCAAAAGCCGGACAATTCTGCATTGACATCCAACTCTCCGCCGCCTTCCGTGGCGAAGTCGATAAAGGCTTGTTTTTCCGAGGTAAAGACCCGCTGCCGTTTGGCAACGCCATCCGCACGGTGCAAGAAACCATCCAATATCTGCTCAACGGCGCTCTTCCCGCAGCAGCCAAATAATTCATACCCGCAGATGAACGCTAAAAAAGGGCATATTTCAATGTGCCCTTGTATAGTGGATTAACTTTAAATCAGGACAAGGCGAGGCAACGCCATACTGGTTTAAAGTTAATCCACTATATCTTGCCTGCAAATCGCATGATGCTTAAAAAGGTCGTCTGAAACCGATTTTCAGACGACCTTTTCTCTATGCTTCCTTCCTTTTCCTGCACACATTGTCAACAAAATCCGCATAAAAAATGCTAAGATGACCGTCTCGATAGACATTTGGAACACCCATGAACCCACTACTCGATCAGCTCCAACCCTATCCATTCGCCCGCCTGCGCGAAGCCATGCAGGGCGTTAACCCTCCCGAAGGCGCCGTCCCCGTCCACCTGCATATCGGCGAACCGAAACACCCTACCCCCGAAGTCATCACCAATGCGCTGACCGCCTCGCTGCACGAACTGGAGAAATACCCCCTGACCGCAGGTCTGCCCGAGCTGCGTCAGACCTGTGCCGACTGGATGCGCCGCCGTTACGACGGACTGACCGTCAATCCCGACACGGAAGTCCTGCCCGTACTCGGCAGCCGCGAAGCCTTATTTTCCTTCGTTCAAACCGTCTTAAACCCCGCTTCAGACGACCTCAAACCCGTCGTCCTCAGCCCCAACCCGTTCTACCAAATCTACGAAGGCGCAGCCATTCTCGGCGGCGGCGAAATCCGTTTTGCCAACTGCCCTGCCCCGTCCTTCAAGCCCGATTGGAAAAGCATTACCGAAGACGTATGGCAACGCACCAAAGTCATGTTCGTCTGCTCGCCCAACAACCCCAGCGGCAGCGTCCTGCAACTGGAAGACTGGCAAGAAATCTTTGATCTGCAAGACAAATACGGTTTCATCATTGCTTCCGACGAATGCTATTCCGAAATCTATTTCGACGGCAACAAACCCATAGGCGGCTTACAGGCAGCAGCGCAATTAGGGCGCGGCAACCGCAATATCGTCATGTTCACCAGCCTCTCCAAACGCTCCAACGTCCCCGGACTGCGCTCCGGTTTTGTCGCAGGCGATGCCGAATTGCTTAAAAACTTCCTGCTCTACCGCACCTACCACGGCAGCGCAATGAGCATCCCCGTCCAACGCGCCAGCATCGCCGCATGGAACGACGAGGAACACGTCATCGCCAACCGCCGCCTGTATCAGGAAAAATTCGACCGCGTCATCCCCATTTTGCAGCAGGCATTCGACGTCAAACTGCCCGACGCATCATTCTACATCTGGCTGAAAATCCCCGATGGAGACGATTTGTCATTTGCCAAAAACCTCTGGCAAAAAGCCGCCATCCAAGTCCTCCCCGGCCGCTTCCTCGCCCGCGATACCGAATGGGGCAACCCCGGTGAAGGCTACGTCCGCATCGCCTTGGTCGCCGATGTCGACAGCTGCGTCAAAGCCGCCGAAACCATCGTTTCCCTATATCGCTGAATAAAGTGGCAGTTCAATAAAAGGTCGTCTGAAAACCTCAAATCCGAGTTTTCAGACGACCTTTTTAATTCCATTCAAACAGCTTTTGCTATAACGGCATTTACTTCACTTATCAAACTTGCCCATAAAACATTTTAAACCTACAATGCCGCTGTTTATCACATCTCCGAGTCCATCATGTTCTTCGTCCTTTCCCCCGCCAAAAACCTCAATGAAAAAGACCCTGCGCCCGTCAAAGAATTCACCCAACCCGACCTCTTGGCTGAAGCCGAAATCCTGATGCGCCAACTGCGTGAACTTGCCCCGCAGCAAATCGCCGAGCTGATGCACATTTCCGACAAAATCGCCCTCTTAAACGCCGAGCGCAACGCCGAATGGCATACGCCGTTTACCCCTGAAAACGCCAAACAGGCAGTCTTTATGTTCAACGGCGACGTTTACGAAGGCATCGCCGCAGACACCCTCAAACCCGAACAAATCCAATATCTGCAACAACACGTCCGCCTGCTTTCCGGCCTCTACGGCATCCTGCGCCCGCTGGATTTGATGCAGCCCTACCGTTTGGAAATGGGAACGGCGTTTGCCAACACACGCGGTAAGAACCTGTATGAATTTTGGGGCGACATCATCACCGACCTGCTGAACGACACCCTTGCCCAAGCAGGCAGCGACATATTGGTTAACCTCGCCTCTCAAGAATATTTCAAATCCGTCAACACTAAAAAACTTAAAGCCCGTCTGATCACCCCCGTTTTCAAAGATGAAAAAAACGGCAAATACAAAATCATCAGTTTCTACGCCAAACGCGCGCGCGGACTGATGGTACGCTACGCGGCGGAACACAATATCACCGACCCTGAAATGCTGAAAAATTTCGATTACGAAGGTTACGCATTTAACGCAGCAGCGTCAAATGAGTCCGAATGGGTGTTCATGCGTAAAGAACAAACCAAGTAAAAACAAAAAACTAAATATTCGCCTGCAAATTTCGCTTGGCAAACCCGACAAATTTCATTATTATTTCGGCTTCAAGAAACGGAAGCGTGGCAGAGCGGTTTAATGCAACGGTCTTGAAAACCGTCGAGGGTTGATAGCCCTCCGTGAGTTCGAATCTCACCGCTTCCGCCATTTCTTGAAAATAGAAAAACCAAATAAAAATGAAGTGAAGCCCAGCCAACAGCATTTTTATTTGGTTTTACTTTATTCTATGGAAACGTGGCAGAGAGGCTGAATGCAGCGGACTCGAAATCTGCTGAGGGTGCAAATCCTCCGTGGGTTCGAATCCCACCGTTTCCGCCAAACCGGACAAAAGCTGCTCTTTCCATAGCAGCTTTTTTTGAATTTGCCTCCCAAGTATTGGGTATGTATAGGGGATGGACCCAACTTCAAGGGGCATTCGGTTTTCAGACGACCTTGGATTCGGATTTCAAGTGCATCAGTGGTTGGAACAGATTCAAGAATAAAACACTTGGCGTTTCGTAACCAAGTGTTTTTCTTTGGCGGATAAGGATGTTAATGTGTTGCATTGCAGGAAAGGCCGGTATGCTACCGCATACTGGTCTTTTTCTGTTATGGAAAGTTGCACTTCAAATCCGAATCCGCCGTCGTCTGAAAAGCATCAATTGCTTTTTCAGACGACCTTTGCGTATTTGCCGGATAGTTACTGCTCTTCCAAGCGTCCGTCGTGCATCAACATAACCCGCTCAAAGCGGACTGCCAACTCGTCATCATGCGTGACCACAATCAGGCTGGTATTCAACTCGGATTTCAGATCCAGCATCATATCCAGTACATTTTGCGCATTTTTACGGTCAAGATTGCCTGTCGGCTCGTCAGCAAGCAAGCATTTGGGACGTGTTACCAGCGCGCGCGCAATGGCGGCACGTTGGCGTTCGCCACCGGAAAGCTCGCTGGGGCGGTGTTGTATGCGCTTTTTCAAACCCGCTTTTTCCAACATTTCAACCGCACGCTGTTCTGCTTCGGCTTTTTTCATCTTGCCGATTAAAAGCGGCATCATGACGTTTTCCAAAGCGGAAAATTCAGGCAGCAAATGGTGGAACTGGTACACGAAACCCAAATACTGATTGCGCAGCAGACCCAGTTGTTTCTGTCCCAACTGACTCAAATCCTGCCCCATCAGTACCACGCTGCCGGAAGTCGGTTTATCCAAGCCGCCCAAAATGTGCATCAACGTCGATTTGCCGCTACCGGACGAACCGATAATACTGACGCTTTGACCTTCGAGCACTTCGAGCCTCAACTGATTCAAAACATTGACATTCAATTGACCGTCTTTGTAGCTTTTGCTGACATTATCGCATTTCAAAACTACTTTATTCATAGCGCAAAGCCTCCGCCGGTTGGGTTCTTGCAGCACGCCAGCTTGGATAGAGCGTAGCGATAAACGACAAAATCAGGGAAATGCAGGCAATCAGCACAACATCATGAACACTGACATCACTCGGGATATAATCGATGAAATAAACTTGTGATTTGATGAATTGGAAACCAAACCAACTCTCTAACTGTTTGACAATACTGCCCACGTTCAAAGCCAGCGTGACACCGGTAATCACACCGGTTAAGGTGCCGAAAAAGCCGGCAAATACGCCCTGCACCATAAAAATTTTCATAATGCTGCCCGGGGAGACACCCAAAGTCCTCAAAATGGCAATATCGGCTTGTTTTTCCGTAACCGCCATGACCAAAGAAGAAACCAAGTTAAAGGTGGCTACGGCAACAATCAGCAGCAGAATGATGAACATCACCCTTTTCTCCATTTCTACGGCCTCGAAATAACTGCGGTTGGTGTATGTCCAATCGCGCAACCATACTTCTTCTTGCAGATTTTTCGGCAGCAGTGTTTCGGTAAACGACGGCGCGTTGATTGGATCGGCAAGTTTCAATCTCAAGCCTGCCGCATTTTCATCTAGGCGGTACAAGACTTGGGCATCTTTCATGTGTGTCAATGCCAGAGAATTGTTCAATTCATGGATTTTGGTTTTGACCAAGCCGACAACTTTAAATTGTTTCAGACGAGGTACGACACCGGCAGGCGTCACGTTGCCTTCAGGCGTAACGACAGTGATTTTTTCACCAACCTTTACATCCAAAGTCTCAGCCAAATCCTGTCCCAAAATAATATCAAATTCGCCTGGCTTCAAATCATCAAAACTGCCCACAGGCATTTCTTTACTGTATTCAACGATCTTTTTTTCTTCATCAGGCAAAATCCCGCGGATTTGAACACCTTGGACCTCACCCGCATTTGCCAGCAATGCCTGCCCCGAAACATAAGGTGCCGACTGAAGCACCTCTTTGCGTCCTTTAATAATCTCGCGCAGGCTCTCCCAGCTTTTACCGTTGCCGTTATCGTAATAACCCATTTCGGCATGAGGAGCCACTTTCAAAAGCTGCCCCCGTATGTCTCTCTGAAAGCCCGCCATGACAGACAATACGACAATCAAAGCCATCACACCGAGTGCAATACCCACAATAGAAATGACGGTGATAAACGACATGAAGCCATTGCGTTTTTTTGCCCGCAAATAGCGCAGTCCTATCCAAGTCTCTAAAGAAGCCATTTATATGCCTCATCCGTTTGTCAAAAAACGCCTATTGTACCGTAAAACCGACAGGTCGTCTGAATACGCCGAAACGACCGAGAATAGAGACATCGCAATTTGTAAACCAAAGTCTTCTTATTCAGGGCTACCGTAAAATCGGCCGAAAAACTTGCACAATCATCTATTCGGCCTTATTCTGAAATCGCGGTAAAGTTTACCGCCATCAAAAAGGAAAACCATTAATGAACATCACAAAATTCTTAGCATTATCCGTTGCCGCTGCCGGATTGGCATTCAGTGCAAATGCGTATGCGGCTAAGGAGATTAAAATCAGTTCAAACAATACGTCCTATTCCGCTGCCGACGTGCAAAAACTTGCCGCAACCGCAGTCGGCATGGGTGTTAAAGAACCGGTCAGCCTGACCGCAGGCAGCGGTGTCGTCACCGTATCCGGCAGCAGCGCCACCAAATGTGCCTTTAAAGTAGGCAGCGGCGACACTCCGCAAATTCAAGGCGTAAGCTGCAAATAAACCGGCTTTGTTTGAAATAAGGTCGTCTGAAACGCGTTTTCAGACGACCTTATTGTTTATTCCTTATTGTTTTATTCCTTGATTGCGCGCCTTTCATAAACGGCCTGCGCCAAAGTCCCTGCATCGACATATTCCAACTCTCCCCCCAAAGGGATGCCTCTGGCAAGACGGCTGACTTTGTATGGAAGGTTTTTAAACAATTCTGCCAACACATACGCCGTCGCATCTCCTTCGGCGGTAAAGTTTGTTGCAATGATGATTTCTTCGACATCAGCGTTCTGCAACCTTGCCACCAGTTTGTCCAATGCGATGGCACTCACATCCATCCCTTGCGCGGGACTGATTTGCCCCATCAGCACAAAATACAAACCGTCATGGCAATTGGCAGTTTCCATATTGGAAACATCTGCCGGCATATGGACGATCATCAGGCGGCGTTTGTCGCGCGATTCGTCAGAACAGATATCGCACAAACTCCCTTCGCAAAATGTGTTGCACATCCTGCAATGCTGGACTTGCTTTAATGCATATTGCAAAGCATCAACCAACTCCTGCGCCTGTTCCCGCTTGCTTTGCAGCAATTGATGCGCCATGCGCTGCGCGGATTTGGGACCGACATTGGGTAAAATTTTCAAGGCATTAATCAGCCGCGTAAAAGCATCGGGAGCTTTGCTCATGGTATTCAGACGACCTCTAACCGAAAAACAAGGAAAATCGGGATGTGTATAGTAGTGAAATCACTATATATTGATAGGGCAAGAAAGGCTGATTATATAATGAAAACGGTCGGATTTTCTCCGACCGTTTGATTCTGTTTAAGCCAGACGGGCAATCATGTTTGCCATGATTGCCGCCTACCTGTTCATCACCAGTTTACTCTGCTGAATTATCAACTTTTTGCGCACCTTGCTCGCGCTTGATTTCCTTGCTGAAATAACGCAGCAATGCGTCAAAAATGTTGGCAGACTGCTGTTGCGCCAGCATTTGTTTGGCAGCAGGCACTTGGGAAGCAATATTTTCCGGCGCGGCAATATTTTGTACTTCAACAATTACAGGAGCCGGCATGCCTTCCAGCAGCATGGCGTATGCAGGTTTGCCATTTTGCGGACGGGCTTTGATCAGTTCGTTATACGCTTCGGGTGCCATGGTCCGGCGTGCATCTTGCGCACTTAATTTCGATACTTCCGACCATTTCAAGTCAACTGCCTTGCCTGCCTTCAAAGCCTCGATGGCTTCTTTGGCTTTTTTATCGGCCAGTTTTGCGGCTTCGCTGCGCAGATAAGCCAAACGCACTTCTTCTTGAACGTCAGCAAAAGGCGCGGTTTTTTCTTCCCTGACTTCTTTGACACGAATGACCCAAACCGTATCTTTGTCCATGGAAATCAAATCGGAATTGTGTTTTTTCTTCAACACATCTTCACTGAACGCAGCATTAATCAATGCATCGGGCAAACCTGCTGCTTTACCGTTGGCTTGAGTCAACCAATCTTGATCCAGGCTTTCCAGTTTCAGATTTGTTTTCTTGGCAACATCCGCCAGGGAAGTCGGCGTATTAAATGCTTCTTCAGAAAGCTTTTCTTTGGCCGAATTGAATTCGGAAGCAGCTTTTTTCAGCTTCAAATCGGCTTCGATACGGGCTTTTTCATGTTCTAAAGACACTTTGTCTTCGATATTCAAAACTTGGACGATATCGTAGCCGACCGGTGTTTGAACCACATCGCTGATTCCGCCTTTAGGCAGCGAGAACGCCACGTTTTCCAAATCCGCCCCCAAGCCGCCGTCTTTAGACAGATAGCCCAAGTTGCCGCCTTTGGAAGCAGATGCGGTGTCTTTTGAATATTTCTTCGCCAGATCAGTAAAATCGGCCGGCTTGGCTTTCAACTCTGCCGCAACTTTGTCTGCTTCGGCTTTGATTGCCGCGCGTACCGTTTCATCGGCATCTTGGGGAACCGGGAAGAAAATGTGGGCAATTTCACGGCGGGGCGAAAGATGGGGTGCCTGCTCGTCAAATGCTTTTTTCACTTCGTCTTCGCTGACCGTCTGTTTGTCCGCCAAATCTTTGGCACTCAGGGCGATGTATTCCAATTTCACGCCTTGCGGAATCAGATAATCTTTTTTGTGCGCCTCATAATATGCCTTCAACGCGGCATCATCGACTTTTACTTGAGAAACAAAAGCTTCAGGATTGAATGTTACCGAACGGATATCGCGGGTCGCCTGAGTCAGCTTAATCAGCTGTTCTGCTTGCGCATCACTGATAATCGCACCGTTTTGCACCAAATTGATCAAACTTTGCAACGCATACCGTTCGCGGATGTCGGCGACAAACTGGTCTTCCGACATATGGCGTTGGCTCAGGAAGTTTGAAAAGATCTGTTGGCTGAATTTACCGTTTTGATCGTGAAAGTTAGGATCATCCACGATCAGTTGTTTAAGCTGCTCTTGGGAAACTTCCACACCCATCAGCTTGGCACCTTCCTTCAGATAGGCGCGTTGGACCAAAGATTGGAATACGGCTCCCCGCGACGGGTTTTGGCCCTGAAGCTGCTCACCTTGCAACTCATTATTCAAAGAATACTCACTGATTTTTTCATCCCCTATTTTGACGATAAAATCAGAGCCGGGCGCAGCAACCGTGCTGACACCGAAGCCGACGAAGGTCAGCGCAATCAGACCCAACAAAATCTGGGCCGGAGTTTTATATTTTTCAACGGTATGGAACATATTATCTGAAGACGTAATGGTTAAAATAGCAAACGCGCATTGTAGCGCGTTTTGCCTTGTTATGCACTCTTGGCAGAACGCTGGTCCGACTTATTTTTCAGACGACCCCATCCCGCCGTATCGTGTTATTTTGAAAAAATTTCTTGATAGTTTTCTTCGGAAAAGCCGACGAAAAACCGCCCTTCTTTTTCCAAAACCGGCCGCTTGATGATGCTGGGCTGTTCCGCCATCAATCGAACCGCGCCATCGGCAGTAGCCGCAGCGGCTTGTGCTTGCTCATCCAATTTGCGCCACGTCGTACCGCGTTTGTTCAATAAAACCTCCAGCGGTATCTGCTCCAACCATTTGCTTATCGTGTCAACTTGCGGCGGGCTCTTTTTAAAATCCACAAATTGAAAATCAACGCCATGTTCTTCCAACCATTTGCGGGCTTTTTTCACCGTATCGCAATTGGGAATGCCGTATAACTGAATCATCTTGAAATCACTCTCTATCCTAAAGAAAAAGCGCCGTCATTTTAGCCGATTTTCCTTTTAATCAGAACAAAATGGGTCGTCTGAAACCTTTTCAGACGACCTCTGTATACTTTTCCTATACTCAACGGCTTTTTTCATCAAGCGTTTGTTCTTATAATATCAAACTATTCCATTGCTACCCGACAAAGGATTCCACATGCAAAGCCGCCTGCCATTTTTTGGTGTCGTCCGAGTCAGCGGGGAGGACAGAGCCTCCTTTCTTCACGGCCAATTATCCAACGACATCAACCATCTGAACGAAAATACCGCATGTTATGCCACTTACAACACCCCGAAAGGGCGCGTGTTGGCAAATATGATTGTCCTCAACCGAGGAGAAGATTTGCTGCTGATTATGGCGCAGGATCTGACCGAAGCCATCGTCAAACGGTTGCGCATGTTTGTCCTGAGAGCCAAAGTCATCTTTGAACCGCTGCCCGATTTTGCCGTCACAGGCGAGTTGGACGAAACTGCCTCCCCCTCTCCCACAGCCGAACCTGCCCTATCCTTTCCTGCCCAAGCAGACGATGGGGTATACACCATTATCCTGCCCCATTCAGGTCGTCTGAAAATCGGCGAAGCCGGGCTTCTACCCGAATATGACGCGGCAGCCGAAAACGCTTGGAACCTGCACGAAATCCGCAGCGGCTACGCTTGGATTTCGACGGCAACCAAAGAAACTGCCGTTGCCCAAATGCTCAACCAACACATCATCGGCGGCGTACATTTCAAAAAAGGCTGCTATCCGGGACAAGAAATCATCGCCCGCGCCCAATATCGCGGACAAGTCAAACGCGGGCTGGCGGTTTTGCGGGGCGATTCGTTGGAAGCCGCAGGCGTTGCCGTTCAAAACGGAGGCGAAGAAGCCGGACAAATCATCAATACCGCGCTGACCGATACCGGCAGCCTGAGTCTTGCAGTTATCAAATTTTCCGCAGCACACGCCGATTTGACCGATGCCGACGGCAATGCTTTAAAACAAGAAACCTTGTTCTTTACAATGGATGCTTGACGCGCAGCGATCGGTCAATCCTCCATCATATAGTGGATTAACTCTAAATCAGGACAAGGCGACGAAGCCGCAGACAGTACAGATAGTACGTTCAGCACCTTAGAGAATCGTTCTCTTTGAGCTAAGGCGAGGCAACGCGCCGTACTGGTTTAAAGTTAATCCACTATAAAAAGGTCGTCTGAAAACGCAACATAGACAATCCAGCGTTTTCAGACGACCTTTTTCAATCCGTCCTTATTTCTGCCAATACGTTTTCACGTTCACAAATTCATACAACCCGAATTCAGACAATTCCCGTCCGTAACCGGAAGCCTTGACGCCGCCAAAGGGAAGGCGCAGGTCGCTGCTGGTGTGGCGGTTGATAAACACCGAGCCTGCTTGGATTTTTTCGGCAAACGCCCAAGCGCGGCGGGTATTGGCAGTATAGATACTGGCGCCCAATCCGTAGGGCGTATCGTTGGCAAGGGCGACGGCGTGTTCCTCGTCCTTCGCCCGCAAAATCATGGCGACCGGCCCGAAAACCTCCTCATTCCAAACGCGGCAGTCGGGATTCACTTTGTCCAATACGGTGGCAGGGTAAAACCAGCCCTTTCCTTCAGGAATGAAACCGCCCATCAAAACTTCTGCGCCGTTTGCGACTGCGTCCTGTACCTGAGCGTGTACGTTTGCGCGCAAGTCTTCGCGGTGCAGCGGGGCAAGCGTGGCTGCAGGGTCTTTGGGATTGCCCGTTTGCAATTTAGCGCATTCGGCAAGAAACAGGGGGATGAAGCGGTCGGCAACGGCTTCGGTTAAGACGATTCGTTTGGCTGCGTTGCAAGACTGACCCGCGTCGCGGAAACGCGAATAACAAGCTTCGACGGCGGCACGTTCGAGATCCGCATCGGGCATGACGATGAAGGGGTTGCTGCCGCCGAGTTCGAGGACGGTTTTCTTGAGGTGCATTCCCGCATGGGCGGCGAGCAGGCGGCCGGTCCGCGTCGAGCCGGTAAACGCCATCGCATCGGTGTCTTCAATGGCTTTCAACGTATCGTCGTTATTTAACCATGCGCCAATCAACGGGAGGTCGTCTGAAACCAGTTCCAACAGCGCAGCGCTGACCCGCGCCACGCTGGGCGCAGGTTTGACGGCACAAGCATTTCCCGCACACAAGGCAGGAACGGCAAAACGCAAAACCTGCCAGACAGGATAGTTCCACGGCATGACGGCAAGCACAACACCCAACGGCTCAAAACGCACCTGGCTGAGGCTCGCCTGCGTGGCAATGGTCTTATGCGCCAGCAACTCGGGGGCAAGGCGGACGTAATATCGGATGAGCTCGACCGATTTATCCAGTTCGGCACGACATTCATGCAGGCAGCGTCCGACTTCTTCGCAAACCATTTCCGCAAGCCGCTCCTTGTTTTGCGCCAAACGCTCGGCAAAAGCTTGCAGCAAAGCAGTCCGCCCGGTTACACCCAACCGCGCAAACGCCTGCTGGCGCACCTTCAACGCTGCCAATTCTTGTGCAAATTCAGCATAGCTCTGCACAGGACGGCGGCAAAGGGTTTCGCCGGTATAGGCGTTGATGCTGTGAAACATGGTTCGGCTCCTTTGTATGTCGGTTTTATTTTAGGTCGTCTGAAAAACAAGGTATGTTTTCAGACGACGTTTGTTCGTCAAAGAAACGCGATTATATAGCAAACTCGGATAGAACATCTCTACACAGTCCTTTCCGGGCAGACAACCCAGACTAAAAGGAATTTATGTCATTCGCTAATAACGCTTAAATTTTGCCATTCCCATCCCCTGATTTTGTAGAAACTGCTGAATTTATCGAGGAATCAGCCGTCTTGTTCTGACCACCCAAATGCCGCACCTTCTGAATAACGCGCCTTGATTAAATCCTTTTAATGAAAAAGAAAAGAGAAAGTAATAAAAAGAATACTGCCAACTTTAAACAAAATACTGAGTTAGAAGCTAATATTGCAAGTAAATTCACATCCTTCGTTATTTTTTTGTTTGAATAAAATATATCATTTTTGTAATACGAAACTAAAACTCCATTTAAAAAGTTTGTTTCATTGGGGTTTAATAATAATATTTTTGCATTTGTTATAGGGAATCTTTTATTTATATTTTCCATTTTACATAAATCATCAAGTCCGTAACAAGATAGCCAGTATGATCTTAATCCTGTTTCAAGCTTAATCTTTCTTTCTCCTCTATTAGGGGAGGAAATCAGCATTGTTGCCTCATTGAAGGATTGCTCCTCACCTTTAAAATTCAAGCCATAGGGAGCAATAAAAATACCTGCTAAAAGAATGCAAAACAACGAGAAAAATAAAGAAATAATATAATATTTAAATTTCATGTTTAACCTATATATGAAAAGACATGGTAAATAAAATTTGGCTGAAAATACAATAAAAGGTCGTCTGAAAATATTCAGACGACCTTTTGATATTTGCAAAGCCCTGATGCAAGAACCAAACTATTCGACTCGTCTGAAACTGAAGTTCTGCGTCGCAAGCCAGCACACGCCTGAGCCGATGCAGACCATAATCGCGCCCTGCCAAAACTGTACAGACAGGGGCGCATTGAGCAGGACGGAGGAAATGAGAGCAGAAAAAATGGGAATGAAATAGGAAGCGCCTGCCAAAACGGTCATATTGCCGCATGAAATGCCGATGTTCCAAACCGCATAGCCCAATCCCATGCAGGCTGCGGCGGCAACGGCATAAAGTATGGCGCCGGTATCGAAATGAAGGCTGCCGTAGCCGCCTGCGAAATATTTTGCCCACAGGATGCAGGAGACGAGGAGGAAGAAAAAACCGACGGCATTGCCCTGCGCTTTGGTTCTGGCGGTCAGGGTGCAGTATGCCGCCCAAAACAGCGCGTCCAACAATGCCATGATGTAACTGAACGGATTGGTTCGGACGTTGCCGATAATCTCGGGCAAAGAGAATCCGCCCTCACCGCCTAAAACGGTGGCAATGCCTATAAACGAAAGGGTAAAGCCTATGCCTATCCACCATTTTGCGGGCTGCTTGTTAAACCAAACTGCACCGATGATGGTAAACGTCGGCCAAAGATAATTGACCATACCGACTTCGACCGCTTGGCGTGCGTTGTCGGCAAAACCGATGGAAAGAGACAGGCACAATTCGCAGCCGACGAAAAAAATGCTTGCCCAAAAAAGGTAGCTGCGGCTGAACTGTCGCAGATTCGGTAATCCGAAAATAGCCAAGAGCAACAAAGTGGAAAGGCTGTACATCACCGCCGCGCCGCCGACCGCCCCCATGTGCAGGCTCAAGGCGCGTATCAACCCGACGACGGAACTCCAAAAGGCTACGGCAAGCAGACCTATGGATGTGGCTTGATTGGGGGTAAATGCGTGTTGGAGCAGACGGTTCATGATGTGTTGTGTTGGAATTTGTTTTATTGTGTAATTTTTTGATATTTTACGCCTCCTGTTTGCATAATCAAGAGGAAAGGTCGTCTGAAAACACGACTCCGTCATCATTTCTTTCTCCCTCTCCCAATCCAGAATATAACAAAATCGCATTAAATTAAAACCAAGCATTCTTTCCGTTTTTCAGACGACCTGTTTACAGTATCGCCACTGTTTTCAGAAAAATCACCATTCAACCAAACAATTAAAGCCGCGCAGGCACATGCTCTGCCTCAAGCAGCCGTCCGCACAAAGGAACCGACATGACCCCAGCCAACCCGCTTCCCACCGAACTTTCCGCACAACTCGCCGCCCTCTCGCCTACACAGCTCGCTTGGCTTTCCGGCTACTGCTGGGCGCAAAGTCAAGGGGTGGCGGGCGGTTTGAGTGTTTCCGCCGCTCCCGCCGTTGCAGCCCCCGTGCGACGCGTGTTGGTCTTATCCGCCTCGCAAACGGGCAATGCGCGCGGCGTGGCCGAATCTTTACACGCCAAACTTAAAGCCGCAGGCGTAGAAGCCGTGTTGAGCAGCGCGGGAGACTTCAAAAGCAAAACACTGCCCGATGAAGACATCGTGTTATTGGTAACATCCACGCAAGGCGAGGGCGAGCCGCCCGAAGAAGCCCTGCCGCTGTATAAATTCGTCTTCGGCAAAAAAACTCCCGATTTGGGCAAACTCACTTTTGCCGTTTTAGGTTTGGGCGATTCTTCCTATCCCAATTTCTGCCAAGCGGGCAAAGACTTTGACGCCAAATTCGCCGAACTGGGCGCACGTCGTCTGAACGACTTGGGCATCTGCGATTTAGAGTTCCAAAGCGCCGCCGACGCGTGGATAGAAGCTGTCGTCCCCCAAGTTGCCGAGCTTGCCGCGCAAACCGCCGCAGCATCCGTTGCGACACCTGCCGCCCCTCAAACCGCAGGCACTGTCTATACCAAAGACAAACCCTATACCGCCACCCTGTCCGTCCGCCAAAAAATCACGTCCCGCTCCGCCGAGAAAGACGTGGAACACATTGAAATCGACCTGTCCGGTTCCGGCCTGCACTATCAGGCAGGCGACGCATTGGGCGTACTCCCGCTCAACGCTCCCGCTTTGGTTCAAGAAATCCTTGATTTGCACCAATTAAGCGGCGAAGAAAAAATCCGCCTTTCAGACGACCTCGAAACCGACATCCGCACCGCCCTGACCGAGTCCGCCGACATCACGCAAAACACGCCCGCACTCGTGCAGCAATATGCCGAGTTGTCCGGCAGCGAAGAACTCAAAACCACAGCCGCCAACAAAGCTCGATTGGACGCCTACCTCGCCGCCACCCCGCCCGTCGGCGTCTTCGCCGCCCATCCCCATCCGCTGGACGCGCAAACCCTGTTCCAACTGTTCCGCCCCCAAACCCCGCGCCTTTACTCCATCGCCTCCGCGCAAGACGAAGTCGGCGAAGAAGTCCACCTGACCGTCGGCGTCGTCCGCTTCGAACACCACGGCAACACCTACACCGGCGCAGCCTCAGGCTATCTGGGCGAACGCCTTGAAGAAGGCGGCGAAGTACGCGTCTTCGTCGAACCCAACCCCAATTTCCGCCTGCCCGCCAACGGCGACACCCCCGTCATCATGATAGGCGCAGGCACAGGCATCGCCCCCTTCCGCGCCTTCATGCAGCAACGCGCCGCCAACGGCGATAACGGCAAAAACTGGCTCATCTTCGGCAACCAACGCCTCGCCGACGACTTCCTCTACCAGCTTGAATGGAGCGATTACCGCAAAGACGGCATCCTTACCCGTGCCGACTTGGCATGGAGCAGACAAGGCGAACACAAAGTCTATGTCCAACACAAAATCGCCGAACACGCCGCCGAAGTCTGGAACTGGCTGCAACAAGGCGCACACCTCTACGTCTGCGGCGACGCCACCCGCATGGCACGCGACGTAGAAACCGCCCTGATCGACGTCATCGAAACCCAAGGCAAACTCAGCCGCGACGATGCCGAAGACTATCTCAACGAAATGCGCGAAGACAAACGCTACCAACGCGACGTTTATTGATATTGCCCCAAACGAAAGGTCGTCTGAAAAGCCCAAATCGGGTTTTCAGACGACCTTTCGCATCGCCAAGCCACGTATAGTGGATTAACTTTAAATCAGGACAAGGCGAGGTAACGCCGTCCTGGTTTAAAGTTACCACTATATCTCGCTAAACAAAGCAAACCATTCAGACACACCTTCCACCGCTTATCCCATTTTCTTTACCCATTATCTCAACCCAGCTAACATACAAAATTCATCGTCATTTCCACCCAACATAAAACCCGATTTATTTGTTACAAACCGCATCAGGATATGATGAACATCGAAAAAGCACAAAGAAGGTTATCAATAATGAAGACATTCAATAGAAAGCTGACTGTATTAGCGGGTTTGCTGGTTATGGCGGCATGTAACAATCAGCCGAACTTGACGCAAGATAGAATGCAAGATGCAGAAGCCGTTAAAACTGCAGCTACCCCGCATTTTGAATGTCATCCTTCCGAATATAAATTCAATACCCTTGGAGAGCTGCCTCAACCTCCATCTGCAGCAACAGTGTTGAGCATATCAGCTGTACAGGAGTTTGATGCGCCTTTTAGAAATGTTCATCGCCTCCCCATACCTATGAACAAAACACTGATTGTTCCTAAATTACAGGAGTTGGGTTTTCGAGAAGATGATAATGATGAAGTAAAAACAGAAAAAGGGAAAAATTTATATACCTATGAAGTTTTAGGTCATGAAGATTCTGCTTTATATATATCATTGAAAGACTTTATCGAACCTTATTGCGCATATCGAACAGAAGTTCATTTAAATGAATCAGGTCATACCATCAATGGCGTAGAAATATTGATTGGAAACGATGGACTTATCTTAAAAGACACCACCATCCCCGATTTAGTCATCTCTACCATTGATCATAAACACAAGCCTGAAAACCTGTTTAAAGACCTGTTGGACAAACATATCCAAAACATCGAAGCCTTTAAACAGAAACAGCCGCTTAATGGAGAGCTGATCAGTACGCGTACTGTATACGATGGCATTACCTATGAAATCAACTCATTTGGTGGAGGTAGGAGAACAATACTACAAATCTATCGATATAAAACCTGAAAGAAAGCCCATAACTGATTACAACAAAAACCAAATAAAGAAAGTGAAATCATGGAGATAGTCAATAAAAGGCTGATGGTATTGGCGGGTTTGCTGATTATGGCGGCATGTAGCAATCAGCCGAATTTGACGCAAGATAGAATGCAAGATGCAGAAGCCGTTAAAA
>NZ_KV821487.1:49320-53494 GCF_001815675.1 Neisseria sp. HMSC065D04 | reverse complement strand
GCTTCCGCTTTAGCTTTTTCAGCTTCTTCAGCCGCTTTACGCTCAGCTTCTAATTTGGCTTTTTCAGCTTCTTCGGCAGCCTTACGTTCAGCTTCTACTTTAGCTTTCTCGGCTTCCTCAGCCGCTTTACGTTCAGCCTCGGCTTTGGCTTTCTCAGCTTCCTCAGCCGTTTTGCGTTCAGCTTCAGCTTTGGCTTTCTCGGCTTCTTCGGCTGCTTTACGCTCCGTTTCAGCCTTAGCTTCTTCAGCAGCTTTACGTCCCGCTTGGCATTCGGCGTTGCATTCTATTTTGGGTTGGTTGGTATCGCTTGAGGCGGTTGACGGTGAACCGCCTCCTCCACCGCCTCCGCAGGCGGCAAGTAAGGATAGGGCAAGGTAAGACAGGATATGTGGATAGTTTTTCATCGTAATGTACTTTTATATTTAAAATAGTTATGTGATATTCATTTTATGGGCTTTTTTATAACATGTCATTCATTTATTTGACGAACGGTACTTTTTGTTTATAAATAGTTTATTTTATTTGAATTTTTATGTTGCGAAATGGGTAAATTTTTAGATAGGCGGTTTTTTTGGTGGTCAAACGGTTGTGATTTGCTTGTGTTATAATCCGCGTTTCATACAGGTCGGACAGACAGTCGCCGCGTATCGCGTAAGGCATACGGGGAGGAAAGTCCGGGCTCCGCAGAGCAGGATGCCGGCTAACGGCCGGGCGCGGAAACGCGACGGAAAGTGGAACAGAAAGCAATACCGCCGACGGCCGCCTTCGGGCGGCACGGGTAAGGGTGAAAAGGTGCGGTAAGAGCGCACCGTGCACTTGGTAACAAGGCGCAGCAGGCTAAACCCCATCCGGAGCAAGACCAAACAGAACGCATTGACGCTGCTCGCCGAGCGTTCGGGTAGGTTGCTGGAGCGCATCAGTAATGGTGTGCCTAGAGGAATGACTGTCCGAGACAGAACCCGGCTTACCGTCCGGCCTGTATGTCCCGATTATCGAAAAGGTCGTCTGAAAACCGATTTTTGTGTTTCAGACGACCTTTTGCCATAAATATAGTGGATTAAATTTAAATCAGGTTCAGCACCTTAGAGAATCGTTCTCTTTGAGCTAAGGCGAGGCAACGCCGTACTGGTTTAAAGTTAAGCCACTATAACCCGTTTTGCCCATCCTGTTCCCGCTTCACGGAATCCCCTTTTCAGACGACCTTTCCCCCGTCTCGCCCGCACGATTTACGGTATAATTCCCCATCTTTATCCATTGTTTTCCCAAGCATAAAACCATGACACGCAAAATCCTCGTTACCTCCGCACTGCCCTATGCCAACGGCAGCATCCACCTCGGCCACATGGTCGAACACATCCAAACCGACGTTTGGGTGCGCTTTCAAAAACTGCGCGGCCACGAGTGCCACTACTGCTGCGCCGACGATACCCACGGCACGCCCGTGATGCTGGCCGCGCAAAAACAAGGCATCGCGCCCGAAGACATGATTGCCAAAGTGCGCGAAGAACACCTCGCCGACTTCACCGGCTTTTTCATCGGCTACGACAATTATTACAGCACCCATTCCCCTGAAAACAAACAGTTTTCCCAAGACATTTACCGCGCGCTGAAAGCCAACGGCAAGATTGAGAGCCGCGTCATCGAGCAGCTTTTCGACCCCGAAAAACAAATGTTCCTGCCCGACCGCTTCGTCAAAGGCGAATGCCCCAAATGCCACGCCCAAGACCAATACGGCGACAACTGCGAAGTCTGCGGCACGACCTATTCCCCAACCGAACTGATCAACCCGTATTCCGCCGTTTCCGGTGCCAAACCCGAATTGCGCGAATCCGAACACTTCTTCTTCAAACTGGGCGAATGCGCCGACTTCCTCAAAGCATGGACTTCCGGCAACAACCCGCACGACGGCAAGCCCCATCTTCAGCCCGAAGCCCTCAACAAAATGAAGGAATGGCTGGGCGAAGGCGAAGAAACCACCCTGTCCGATTGGGACATTTCCCGCGACGCCCCGTATTTCGGTTTTGAAATCCCCGACGCGCCGGGCAAATACTTCTACGTCTGGCTGGACGCGCCCGTCGGCTACATGGCGTCGTTTAAAAACCTGTGCGACCGCATCGGCGTCGATTTTGACGAATACTTCAAAGCCGACAGCCAAACCGAGATGTACCACTTCATCGGCAAAGACATCCTCTATTTCCACGCCCTGTTCTGGCCCGCCATGCTGCATTTCTCCGGCCACCGCGCCCCGACCGGCGTGTATGCACACGGTTTCCTGACCGTGGACGGACAAAAAATGTCCAAATCGCGCGGTACCTTCATCACCGCCAAATCCTATCTGGAACAAGGCCTGAACCCCGAGTGGATGCGCTACTACATCGCCGCCAAACTCAACAGCAAAATCGAAGACATCGATTTGAACCTGCAAGACTTTATCAGCCGCGTAAACAGCGACCTCGTCGGCAAATACGTCAACATCGCCGCCCGCGCGTCAGGTTTCATCGCCAAACGTTTTGAAGGTCGTCTGAAAGACGTTTCAGGCAGCGCATTGCTGGCAAAACTCGCCGCCGAAAGCGAGACCATCGCCGAGCAATACGAAAACCGCGAATACGCCCGCGCCCTGCGCGACATCATGGCATTGGCGGATGTTGTGAACGAATACGTCGATGCCAACAAGCCGTGGGAGCTCGCCAAACAAGAAGGTCAAGACGAACGCCTGCACGAAGTATGCAGCGAACTCATCAACGCCTTCACCATGCTGACCGCCTACCTCGCCCCCGTGTTGCCGCAAACCGCCGCCAACGCTGCGCGTTTCCTCAATCTGGACGCGATTACTTGGGCAAACACGCGCGAAACCCTAGGCGAACACACCATCAACAAATACGAACATTTAATGCAACGAGTGGAGCAAAAACAAGTGGACGATTTAATCGAAGCCAACAAACAAAGCATTGCCGCCGCAGCCGCGCCTGTTGAAGACAGCAAATATGAAAAAGTCGCCGAACAAGCGAGCTTCGACGACTTCATGAAAATCGACATGCGCGTCGCCAAAGTATTGAACTGCGAAACCGTCGAAGGCAGCACCAAACTCTTAAAATTCGACCTCGATTTCGGTTTTGAAAAACGCATCATCTTCTCCGGCATCGCCGCGTCTTATCCCAACCCCGCCGAATTGAACGGCCGCATGGTCATCGCCGTCGCCAACTTCGCCCCGCGCAAAATGGCAAAATTCGGCGTATCCGAAGGCATGATCCTCTCCGCCGCTACCGCCGAGGGCAAACTGAAGCTCCTCGATGTCGATGCCGGCGCGCAGCCCGGGGATAAAGTGGGCTAAAACGCTGAAAAAAGCTGTCTGAAACCATCATGCAAGATGTTCGGACAGCTTTTTTTGTATCTTGAAACCAAGGAAAAACTGATGAAAAAACTGCTTTTTATCTTTTTGGGGTTGGCAAGTTTTAACGTCTATGCCAACGGTTGCCCCGGACAATTTGATCCTGTCAGCGGTATTTGCCGCTTTCAAGGGCATAACGGGGAAATGGTTCAATACAATATGGCTCCGCCCCAATCTTCCAACCTCCAAAACAATACTAAAGTTATCAACATCAATGTCCCGTCCAAATACGGCGCATGGGCGTTCAATTCTAAAACAGGTATCGCAGGTGGCGCACTTAATCAAAATTCGCGTGCTGCCGCAGAAAAAGAAGCGATTAAAACTTGCGAACAGGGCGGGCGTAATGCGCCGTGTGTAGTAGGTATTTGGGTGAGAAACGGCTGTATTGCTGTTGCCCAAGGAAAATCTGGTGGAAAAGTAAAAACCTTTTATGGATCGGAGCCTTCCCCAGGTCGTGCAGAACCGTCAGCATTGAGAAAATGTCAGGCTGCGGGTGTTGCACAATGCAAAATTGTCGCATCCGAAGGCTGCTCGTTGCCGCAATATTGACAAGCAAAAGGTCGTCTGAAAGTTTTCAGACGACCTCGGTATCAGGTTCTTGCTTTAAGAAAAGAGATTACGACCAAACAAAGGAATAAAACTAATGAAAAAACTGCTTTTTATCTTTTTGGGGCTGGCGAGTTTTAATGTCTATGCCAACGGCTGCCCCGGACAATTTGACCCTGTCAGCGGTATTTGCCGCTTTCAGGGGAATAACGGGGAAATGGTTCAATACAATATGGCTCC
>NZ_KV821487.1:41410-49220 GCF_001815675.1 Neisseria sp. HMSC065D04 | reverse complement strand
ACATCAATGTCCCGTCCAAATACGGCGCATGGGCCACCAATCTTAAAACGGGTATTTCAGGCGGCGCACTTAATCAAAACTCACGTGCTGCTGCCGAAAAAGAAGCCATCAAAACCTGCGAAAAAGGCGGTCGCAATGCACCGTGTGTAGTGGCTGCTTGGGTCAGAAACGGTTGTATCGCCGTCGCACAAGGAAAATCAGGAAATAAATGGAAAGCTTTCCCGGGAGTAAAAGAGCCTGGCCTTGCCGAGGCTGAAGCATTAAGGAAATGTCAGGCTTCCGGTTATTCGCAATGCACCATTTTTGCCCCCGAAGGCTGCTCGATGCCGCAATATTAACGGACAAAAGGTCGTCTGAAAGTTTTCAGACGACCTCTATATCAGGTTCTTGCTTTAAGAAAAGAGATTACGACTAAACAAAGGAATAAGACTGATGAAAAAACTGCTTTTTATCTTATTGGGACTGGCAAGTTTTAATACTTATGCCGCCGACCCAACCTATGATGCAACCAAAGGCGCATTGCAGAATAATTCGGCATTGTGTGCATACGGCTACAATTCCAATTGCGCATCTCCCCGCCAGTCTCGGCAGCAGCCTACGGAAATAGTTAACATCAATGTCCCGTCCAAATACGGCGCATGGGCGGTTAACCTTAAAACGGGTATTTCGGCTGGTTCAATCAATATGGATTCGCGTGAGGCAGCGGAAAGAGAAGCCATCAAATCCTGCGAACAGGGTGGACGCAATGCACCGTGTGTAGTGGGTTCTTCGTTTAGAAACGGCTGTCTTGCTGTTGCCCAAGGGAAATCGGGCAAAAAATTGAAGACTTTCTACGGAGGCGCAGCTCAAATCGGACAGGCTGAGCCAGCAGCATTAAGAAAATGTCAGGCTTCTGGGGCGGTACAATGCAAAATCACTACGCCTGAAGGCTGCTCGCTGCCTAAATATTGACGGACAAAAGGTCGTCTGAAAGTTTTCAGACGACCCCTGTATATAAACTATTCATGATTTCCCCTTCTGTTTTTTGAAAGCATCCCATATGAAAAAAGCCCTTGTATTTTCTTTGCTGCTCGCCGGTTTGTCCGCTTCTGCCGCCGCCCAAAATCAAACCGGTGCGTCATCCGATCCTGCGGCAGATAAAAAGCTTGCTGCCGAGTGCGGGCAATTGTTTAAAGACACCAATACTTTGGCGAACGGTTCGCTTTGTTATCGGGACAATAAAGAGACCGCCGAATATTTCAACCTTTTGTCTATGGTTTTGTTGTTTAACCATCCGAAAGTCGATCAGTGCCGACAATATCCGAAACTGGAGGAGGAATTCAAAAAACAAAGCTTTCACCATCTCGACGATAAGGATTTGAAGCGCCTTTGCGCGGAAAGCCGCGAAGAACGCGACCGTTTGCGCCGTCAGGTAGAGGCGTACATGGACAGTAAGATAAAACAGTATGCGGAAGAAGAAGCCCCGCGCCGCGGTATTCCCGTTGACGAATTGCTGCGTAAAACCGTTGCCGAAGAAACCGAACGCCGCGCCAAAGCCGATGCCTTTATCCGTCAGAAGGATGGCAGATAAGGATGGACGGGGTCGTCTGAAAACTTCGGGCATGAATGTACTGCGTTCAGACATTCATGCTTTATTTGAAAATATCATTCCGGTTTAAAAGGAAAAACCATGAAACAATCTGCTTTAGGCTTACTTGCTTTGATTTTATCTTTTTCAGCCGCCGCGCAAGAGCCCGCCGTCAGTTTGAATACGGAGCAGGTCGAACATTGCCGGCAAATGCTGCAAGATACGGCGCTGATTGAGGCTACGGCGAATGTATGCGGCGGGGACAATGAGGACATCAAAGACTATGCCGGGCATTTATACTCTTTGTACATGGCTGCCGATCCGCAAGCCTTGCAATGTGTCAATTACAGCATGGCGATGAAAAAAGCAGGGAAACCGCTGCCTCATTACGGCTATTCCCCCGAGCAAGACAGTAAGCAATATTGCGCCCAAAGCCGCAAAGAACGCCATCTTGCCCAACAACGCGCCGAGGCTTTGGTTGAAAAAGAGCTGCCGAACATTGCCCGCAAAGTCTCCGAAGAATCGAATGCGCTTTATCAAGAGCATCAAAAGCAATTGGCGCAACGACAAAATACAGAACCGGACAACTGGGAAAAACCGAAATCTTCCAAGCAAATCTTGAACGAAATGCGCGAACAACTGGCGGCAAGCCGTAAAAAAGCGGAAATTGCCCGCCGGAAAATAGAAAAACAGTAACGAAGTTTCGGACAATACGGACAGACGGTCTGCCCTGACCGGATACAAGAAACCCGCTTTTTGAAGCGGGTTTTTATTTTGGAATCGATTAAGGTTTTCAGACGACCTTTTGGCAGAAGAAACTAATTGAAGCGGTTAACTGATTTTTGGTTTATTTTTACAAAAATAAATAGTGTTGACAATTTTTATGGTGGTAATTAATGTACTGATACTTTATTTGAAGCTTTAAACGGTCCTGCGTGCTGCTGCGTACAAAAAATTAAATTTAATCAAGAGGAAACAATCTATGGAGCAACTATTTATTCCCGGCAGTATCATTGCCGATTATTTTTATTTCGGTCTTTTCCTGCTGGTTGCCGCGTCTTTGATTGCGGGCTATGTCGATGCTATTGCGGGCGGAGCCGGACTGATTTTGATTCCCGCGTTTTTGATGGTCGGCTTGCCGCCGCAGGTCGCGTTGGCACAGGAAAAATTGGTGAGTACCATCGGTACGGTGGCTGCGATTAAAAACTTTATGAAAAGCAGTTCGATTGTATGGCGCATTGTGCCGGTCGGCATCGTTGCGGCTTTAATCGGGGCGTTCGTCGGTGCGAAAGTCATTCTGATTCTGCCTGTGGAAACCATCAATTACATCATTCTTGCGTTTTTACCCATAGGCTTGCTGGCAACTTTGTTCAAAGGCGTTTTGCTGAAAAAAGACGATGAACGCGGCGAGATAAAAAAATCTGCCGTCGCTGTCTTTTTAACTTGTCTGATTGTCGGTTTTTATGACGGTTTTTTCGGACCGGGCACGGGCAGCATTTTCATTATCGCTTTGTTTGTCATCAACAAATTGTCGTTGTTGCAGGCTTCGGCTACTTCCAAAATTTTCAATTTTGCTTCCAATATCGGGGCATTCGTTGCTTTCTTGATAGCGGGGAAAATGGCGTTCCTAATCGGAATCCCGATGATTTTGGCGAATTTGTTGGGCAACCATTTCGGCAGCCTCCATGCTATCAATTCAGACGGGGAAATCATCCGTAAGGTTTTGGTCGTAACGGTTTTGCTGATTATTGCTTCGATGGCATATAAGGCTTTTTCGGCTTGACGGGCAGATGTTGGTAAAAGGTCGTCTGAAAACTTGGAAATCAGGTTTTCAGACGACCTTTTAGCTTTTGGCAGATTGGATTTCTAAACTGCCCGCTTTAAGCCAACTTGACGGCGAGTTCTGCCAGCCGTTTGCCTTGTGCGAAAGCGATGTCGTTTTCTTCGGCGGTCAGGACGGGTTTGCTGTCGTGTCCGGCGACGTGGGACGCGCCGTAGGGGGTGCCGCCGCTTTGGGTGTTGCCGAGGGCGGATTCGGTGTAGGGGATGCCGCTGATGATCATGCCGTGGTGCAGGAGGGGGAGCATCATGGTGAGGAGGGTGGTTTCTTGTCCGCCGTGTTGGGAGGAGGTGCTGGTGAAGACGGTGGCGGGTTTGCCGGCGAGTTCTGCGCCGAGCCATAGGGGGATGGTGCCGTCGATGAAGTATTTCATGGCGGCTGCCATGTTGCCGAAGCGGGTGGGGCTGCCTAGGGCGAGGGCGGCGCAGGTTTTGAGGTCTTCGGCGGTGGCGTAGGGGGCGCCGCTGTCGGGGATGTCTTTTTCGACGGCTTCGCAGACGGTGGAGACTTTGGGGACGGTGCGCAATACGGCTTCGCAGCCTGCGACGCTTTCGATGCCGCGTGCGATTTGGCGGGCGAGGTTGAGGGTGCTGCCGTTTTGGGAGTAGTAGAGGACGAGGATTTTGAGGGGATTTGGGTTCATTTGGGTATTCCGTTACAATGGGGTTGGTGGGAAATGGGTGTTAATTTCGCTGAGGCTGTGTTTTCAGACGACGTGGGGCGTTTTCTGTTTTTTATTTTCAATTCGTTATTTTTTCGGGAAAGATTATGCCGTTTTTGAAATGGTGGCAAGGTTTGTCGGACAGTAAGGCGTTTGCGTTTGCGTGGTTTGTGGTCCGGCGTTTCGATGAGGAGCGTGTGCCGCAGGCTGCGGCGAGTATGACGTTTACGACGCTTCTGGCTTTGGTGCCGGTATTGACGGTGATGGTGGCGGTCGCTTCGATTTTTCCTGTGTTCGACCGTTGGTCGGATTCTTTTGTTTCGTTCGTCAATCAGACTATTGTGCCGCAGGGTGCGGACATGGTGTTTGATTATATCAATGCGTTCCGCAATCAGGCGGGGAAGTTGACGGCGATCGGCAGTGTGATGCTGGTGGTTACGTCGCTGATGCTGATTCGGACGATTGATAATGCGTTCAACCGGATTTGGCGGGTCAATTCGCAGCGGCCTTGGATGATGCAGTTTTTGGTGTATTGGGCGTTGCTGACGTTTGGACCGCTGTCTTTGGGCGTGGGGATTTCTTTTATGGTCGGGTCGGTGCAGGAATCTGCGCTGGCTTCGTCCCAATGGATGGGGGTGTTGCGGACGGCGGGGACGCTGTTTTTCGTGACGCTGCTGCTGTGGGGCTTGTACCGCTTTGTGCCTAATCGTTTTGTGCCTGCGCGGCAGGCGTTCGTCGGGGCTTTGATTACGGCGTTTTGCTTGGAGACGGCGCGTTTCCTGTTTGCTTGGTATATGGGCAATTTCGACGGCTACCGCTCGATTTACGGCGCATTTGCCGCTGTGCCGTTTTTCCTGTTGTGGCTGAATTTGCTGTGGACGCTGGTGTTGGGCGGTGCGGTGCTGACTTCGTCGCTGTCTTATTGGCAGGGCGAGGCGTTCCGCAGGGGCTTCGATTCGCGCGGGCGGTTTGACGATGTGTTGAAAATCCTGCTGCTTTTGGATGCGGCGCAAAAAGAGGGCAAAGCCTTGCCTGTTCAGGAGTTCAGACGACATATCAATATGGGCTACGACGAGTTGGGCGAGCTTCTGGAAAAGCTGGCGCGGCACGGCTATATCTACAACGGCCGTCAGGGCTGGGTGTTGAAAACGGGGGCAGATTCAATTGAGTTGAGCGAACTCTTCAAGCTCTTCGTTTACCGCCCGTCCGCCCCAAATAAAGACAAGGTCAACCAAACCGTCGACTCTGTCATGCAGCCCTGTTTGCAGACTTTGAACATGACATTGGCGGAGTTTGACGCACAAACCAGACAAAATACCTCCCACAACCCCCAATCTCCGTCCAAAGGATAAACCATGTTACGCAAAATCCTCCCCGCTCTTTCTGCAGCCCTCGTTTACGCATACGCATACGCCGATACCGGCGTTTTTGCCGTTAATTTCCAAACCCCCAGCGGCAATATCATCTGCGGCGGAGATACCGCCCACTCCAAAAGGGAAACGGCATGGCACGGCGTGTCCTGCTTCATACAGGATACCGGCAATGCCAAACCCGCCCGGCCGAAACCCAAAACATGCGAATTCGACTGGGGCAACGTATTCAATGCCGACAGCAAAGGGAAGGCCTACATGAGCTGTTACAGCGACTATCCGTACAGCCCGAACCCTTCCGTCCTCGCCTACGGAAGCAGCATCAAAGGCAGGGGCTGGCAGTGCGTCAGCCTCGAAAACGGCATCCGCTGCACCAACTCGGCCGGACACGGATTCCAGCTCAACCGCAACCGACAGCTTATGTTCTAAAACAAATGCCGTCTGTAAAAGATTTCAGACGGCATTTGCTATAATCGGCATTTAATGCCTACATGCGCCCAGCCTTATGAAAATTCTTGCATTACTCGCTCTCTCCCTGTCCTCCGCATCCGCTTTTGCCGCATACGGTTTAGGTTTGGGGCAGGAGCCGAAATATCCCGCCGACTTTCGCGCCTACGAATACGTCAATCCCGACGCGCCCAAAGGCGGCGTGTTTTCCCTACCGATACAGGGCGGCTTCGATACGTTCAACCCGTTTACCCTCAAAGGCGACAAAGAAGCCGGCGTCCTCAATCTGACCGTGGACATGCTTACGGACAACAGTTGGGACGAACCTTTCTCCATGTACGGACTGCTGGCGGAAGACTTTTCACTTGCCGAAGACGGGCTGTCGGCAACATTCAGGCTCAACCCGAAAGCCAAATTCCACAACGGCGATCCCGTCCTTGCCAAAGACGTAGCCGCCTCCTTCCGCCTGCTCACCCAAGACAAAGCCGCCAATCCCTTCTACCGCATATACTGGAGCGACGTTGCCAAAGTCGAAACGCCCGACGACAGGACAGTCGTTTTCCGCTTCAAACAGCGCAATGCCGAATTACACATGGCATTAGGGCAACTGCCTGTATTTTCACATAAAAGCTATCCCGAAGGGCTGGAAAAAGGCGCAAACAAAATGCCCATCGGCTCCGGCCCCTACCGCTTCGTTAAAGCGGAAAACGGGCGCATGAGCGAATACGCGCGCGACAAAAACTACTGGGCGCAAAACCTGCCGACCCGCAAAGGCAGATATAACTTCGACACCGTCCGCTTCAAATATTTCAAAGACAACAGCGTCCGCCTTGAAGGCCTCAAAGCCGGACAATACGACTTCGTTTACGAAAATGTCGCCCGAAACTGGGCGCGGGGCTATTCCGACGAAATGCTCGCCAAACGCGGCATGGGCAAACACGAATGGATACAGAAAAGCGATGCCGGCATGCAGGGCTTCGTCATGAACCTGCGCCGCGCCCCGTTCGACAACATCCTCGTGCGGCAGGCGATGGTCGAGAGTTTCGACTTTGAAAGCATCAACGCGCGCATTTTCTACGGCGCATACCGCCGCAGCAACAGCTTCTTCACCAACAGCGAGATGGCGGCGACAGGCAAACCGCAAGGCGCGGAACTGAAACTGCTCCAGTCCCTCGGCAACACCCTCGACCCCGTCGTCCTGAACCAACCCGTCCCCGAACCGCCCCAAACCGACCCGAAGACAGGCATACGCCCCAACCTGCTCAAAGCCCGCGCCCTCTTGGAAAAAGCAGGCTACCGCTATAAAAACGGCAAACTGACCGACAGCCAAGGCAAACCCCTGACCTTCGAGTTCCTGACCGCCTCCAAAACCTACGAACGCATTACCGCCAAATGGCAGCGCGACCTCGCCAAAATCGGCGTAACCATGAACATCCGCGTTACCGACCCCGCCTTATACCAAAGGCGGCTCAACGATTTCGACTTCGATATGACCATTACCGTCTATGCCAACAGCGAAAGCCCCGGCAACGAACAATACGATTATTTCGGCTGCGAAGCCGCCAAAATCCCCGGCAGCCGAAACCTCGCCGGCGTGTGCCGCCCCGAAGTCGAAAAGCTGCTCAAACATTTCGGCAGCTTCACCAACCGCGAAGAGCTGAAAACCACCTCCCGGGCGCTAGACCGCACCATCCGCCACCAATACATCATCGTCCCCGCCTGGTACGCCGACCGCTACCGCGTCGTTTACCGCAACAACCTCGGCATCCCGCAACAACTGCCGAAATATTACGACCCGGTATTTTTTTCGCTGAGTAGCGGGTGGTGGAAATAGGAGGGGCAATCCGTAGCGTGGGCTTTGCCCGCGAGATGAAAGCAGGTTCGATTGTTTTCTGATTTGGATTTTTAGATAGCAGATTTCGTGG
>NZ_KV821487.1:40751-41310 GCF_001815675.1 Neisseria sp. HMSC065D04 | reverse complement strand
TAGCAGATTTCGTGGGCAAAGCCCACGCTACTTGAGTTGTCCCAAATCTGCAGAGATTGAATAAAAGGTCGTCTGAAAATGGGGGGCGAGTTTCTCCAAAACTCAAATCCCAAAGTTTTCAGACGACCCTATTTTTGCCTGCAACTTACTCCCTCTCCCGTCTGGCGGGAGAGGGCTGGGGAGAGGGTGGCTCTTAGGGCTACACAAATTCGATTTTACCTAAAGCCACAAAGCCACCCCCATCCTAACCTTCCCCTGCCGGACGGGGGAAGGGACAGGTTTCCGTTGCAGCAACGAGTAGCGTGGGCTTTGCCCACGAGATGAAAGTCGAAATGAATACCCATTTGGCTGTTGTTTGCTTCAGATTGTTAGATAGCAGATTTCGTGGGCAAAGCCCACGTTACTTGAGTTCCAAGCCTGTATTGATTGGATAAACGAGGTCGTCTGAAAACGAGCGTGAACGAGTTTCTCTAAAACTCAAATCTCAGAGTTTTCAGACGACCTTATTTTTGTCTGCAATCTACTCCCTCTCCCGTCCGGCGGGAGAGGGCCGGGGAGA
>NZ_KV821487.1:36171-40651 GCF_001815675.1 Neisseria sp. HMSC065D04 | reverse complement strand
GAGGGTGGCTCTACGGTTGGCACGAATTTGATTTGACCTAAACCCACAAAGCCCCCCCATCCTAACCTTCCCCTGCCGGACGGGGGAAGGGACAAGTTGCCGTGCAGCAACGAGTAGCGTGGGCTTCGCCCACGAGATGAAAGTCGAAATGAATACCCATTCGACTGTTGTCTGATTTTGATTGTCTGATAATGGATTTCGTGGGCACAGCCCACGCTACGGGTTGGATCTATCCCAAATTAATTGAATAAAACCTGTATTGATTGAATAAAAGGTCGTCTGAAAACCTTGAGATTTAGGTTTCAGACGACCTTGTTGCTTATTCACTTTATCCGTTGTTCAACCAATCAACTTTTTACCCACTCCGCCTCAAACATACCCCTCAAGGCGTTGGAGAGGCGGATTTCTTCGGCGTGTTCCAGCATGTTGCGGGTGATGTGCGTTTCGATGACTGCGTCCGTGCCCAAGTAGGTTTGCGGCTGCTGCAACACGGCTTGGCGCATGACGCCGTTGAGGATGTCCAAATCCAGAGACGGGGTGAGCCATTGCCCTTGGTATTTGACGAACACGTTGCTTCTGCCGCCTTCGAGCAGGAGGCCGTCTGAATTGAAAAACAGGCTGTCGAACGCGCCTTGTGTTTCGGCGGTTTGCCATGCTTGGTCGTACAGGGCGCGGCGGGTGGTTTTGAAGCGGCGCAGGTAGTCGCGGCGCGGGAGGGGTTGCGGGGCGGGGACGACGCGCTGCGGGGCGGGCAGCTCGGCGGTGGCGGCATGGCTGAGGATGAGGCCGTCTGAAACGAGTTCGGCTTTCAGGCGGAAGAGGCCGTCGGGCAAGTCGGTGATGTATTGTCGGATTCGGGTTTCGCAATCGTCGGGCAGGGGCAGGTTGAGGGCGTGGGCGGATGTTTTCAGACGGCCTAAATGCAGGTCGAGCAGGCGGCATTGCCTGTTTTCCACGCGCATGGTTTCGAAGATGCCGAAGGCGGGGCGCAATTCGTTGAGGAAACGGGCTTTCCAGCCGCATTCCCGATATTCGGCGGCGGGGTCGCTGTCGATGACGATGCCGGAACCGACGCCATACACTCCGTGATAGAGTGGATTAACTTTAAACCGGTACGGCGTTGCCCCGCCTTGCCGTACTATCTGTACTGTCTGCGGCTTCGTCGCCTTGTCCTGACTTAAATTTAATCCACTATCTAGGTTGTCTGAAATCGGGTCTGAAACGGGTCTGAGAGATAAGGTGCGGATGACGACGTTGAATATGCCTTCAAATCCCAGCCCGCCCGCGCAGGGTTTCAGGTAGCCGATGCTGCCGGTGTACAGGCCGCGGGGTTCGGCTTCGAGCGATTCGATAATCTGCATGCTCATGCGTTTGGGTGCGCCGGTGATACTGCCGCAGGGGAAGGCGGCGCGGAGGATGTCGGCGGCGCTAATGTGCGGCAGGGCTTGGGCTTGGATGGTGCTGGTCATCTGCCAGACGCTGCCGAAACGCGATACTTTAAACGGCTCGGGCACGCGTACTTTGCCGGTTTGGGCGATTTTGCCGAGGTCGTTGCGCAGCAAATCGACAATCATCACGTTTTCGGCGCGGTTTTTCGGGTCGTTTTGCAACTCGGCGGCGCGGCGTTCGTCTTGCCCGTCGCCCAAAATCGGCGCGGTGCCTTTCATTGGTTCGGTGCTGATGGTGCCGTCCGCATCGATTTTGAGGAAGAGTTCGGGCGAGAAACACAGCGTCCACGCGGATTTCCCTGCCGCATCGGGCAGGTGGGACAAGACGGCATAGGGAACGGGTTGGCGCAGGCGGCGATAGAGGCTGACGGGGTTGCCGTAGGCTTGCAGGTGCAGGCGGGTGGTGTAGTTGATTTGATAGGTGTCGCCGCGTCGGATGGCTTCGTGGATTTGGCGGATGCGGTCGAGGTAATCGGCTTCGGATACGGAGGATTGCGGCGTGGAAATACCGGCGGGGAGGTCGTCTGAATTTTGGGCAAGCCAGCTTTCGGCATCGATGTCGGCGCAGTCGGCAAACCAGTGCAGGGCAAGATTGCCGCCGCGTTCGGACGCTATCCCCATCAGCGGCAAACCGAATTCGTAGTCTGCAAACAACACCGAATGCAGCCCTTTTTGCCAGCCCTTTTGCAGCGTATCGTCCAGCGAATCCAGTTCGTTATGATGGAAAAGGCGGCTTTCCACATGATTTTGATAGAGTTTTGCGCGGCCGCTCACGGCATCGTCAAACAGAGCGAAATAGGGCATGGCTGTGGTGCAAATAGCCTGATTATACGCCGTTTTTACACAAATTAGCAGACCGCGCCGAAAAAAATGGCGCAGTGTAATTTTATGTAGTCCGCTGAGGGGCAAAGGAGTAGAATCAAACCATACCACACCATATCATTTCAAACTTAATCAATAAGGAGACCCTATGGCAGATCATCAGTTAGAACCGTTTGAAAACGTTGAATTGGGCGAAAAGCAAGACCAGTTGCAAGTTTTCGAAAAAGCCGTTTTGGAACACGAAGGACGCGGTACGGACGAAGATTCCGGCAGCGCACCGCTTCCCGCCAATTACCCCTACAAGCAACGTATGCGCCGTGCCGCATACGAAAAAGAAAAACAAAAGCTGCAAATCGAATTGCTGAAAGTGCAAAGCTGGGTCAAAGACTCTGGCCAACGCATCGTCAGCCTGTTTGAAGGCCGCGACGCCGCAGGCAAGGGCGGTACCATCAAACGCTTTATGGAACATTTGAATCCGCGCGGAGCGCGCGTCGTCGCACTGGAAAAACCGACCACCACCGAACGCGGCCAATGGTATTTCCAACGCTACATCCAAAACCTGCCGACCGCGGGCGAAATGGTCTTCTTCGACCGCTCATGGTACAACCGCGCCGGCGTAGAACGCGTGATGGGCTTCTGCGAACCCAACGAATACCTGCTCTTCATGCGCCAAACCCCTGAATTGGAACGTATGCTCGTCGCCAGTGGCATCCACCTCTTCAAATTCTGGTTCTCCGTATCCCGCGAAGAACAACTGCGCCGCTTCATTTCCCGCCGCGACGACCCCCTGAAACACTGGAAACTCTCCCCCGTGGACATCCAGTCGCTCGACCGCTGGGACGACTACACCGAAGCCAAAAACGCCATGTTCTTTCACACCCACACCGGCGACGCGCCTTGGGTCATCATCCGTTCCGACGACAAAAAACGCGCCCGTCTCAACTGTATCCGCTACTTCCTGCATCAGTTGGACTACCCGGGCAAAGATGTGAAAGCCATCGGCAAAGTGGACGAAAAAATCGTCCTCGTCCCCGATACGCGCTACAAAGAGAAAACCGTCGATATCGGTCACGACTGATTGAGCGGTCAGCCGTTTGAGCAGTAAAAAGGTCGTCTGAAAACCTGAAATATAGGTTTTCAGACGACCTTTTTTTGTTTCAACCAATTTATCCCAACGCAACGCCGACAGCCGTTCGGGAACGCTATTCAAATTGTGCGAAATAAGACAATACGGTTTGCGGCGGCCATTGCAGGTTCAGACGACCCCCGTCGCGGCTGACGAAGCCGACGTGTCCGCCGTGTTCGGGCTGCAAAAGCGTGACGGACGGAGACACTTCATCCGCGTTCGGCAGGGCTTCGGGCGGCAGGAAGGGGTCGTTGACGGCGTTGAGCAGCAGCAAGGGAACGGCTACCGTTTTGAGCCAAGGTTTGCACGAGGCGCGGCGGTAATAGTCGAAACGGTCGGCAAAGCCGTGCAGCGGCGCGGTAAACGTATCGTCGAAGTCGCCCAGCGTTTTGCATTTTTTCAACAGGGCGGCGACATCGCGGTCGGGATGGGCATTCTGCAAATCGGCAACGTCGCGGGCTTTGGGCAGCAACGAATTCAAAAAATAACGGGTATATAACAGGCGCGACATGCCTTTGTCGAAACGCGTACCCGCCAGCGTCGCATCGACCGGCGCGGAAACGGCGGCGGCGGCGCGGGGCAGCGCATTGCTGCCTTGTTCGCCCAAATATTTTGCCAAGGCATTGCCGCCGAGCGAAACGCCTGCCGCATAAATGACGGAATAACGAGCGGCAAGCGTGTCGAGCATAAAGGCGATTTCGGGCGTATCGCCCAAGTGGTAGAACACGGGCGCGGTATTGGGGATGCCGCCGCAACTGCGGAAATGGGCGACCACGCCGTTCCAGCCTTTGTCTTGTACCGCGCGCATCAGTTCGACCGCGTAATGGCTGCGGCTGCTGCCTTCCAAGCCGTGAAACAAAACCACCAGCGGCGCGTCGGGATTGGGGCTGTCGACAAAATCGTAGGCAACCTGTGCTTTGCCGGTACTGTCGGGCAGCAACTCGCGCCGGTAAGTGGGGGAGGGGCGTTGCAGGAATTTGGCAAAGATGGTGTCGGCATGACCGTTGCGCAGCCAAAACGGCGTATTGGGCGATAAATTATTCATAATCTGAAGATATAGTGGATTAAATTTAAATCAGGACAA
>NZ_KV821487.1:24872-36071 GCF_001815675.1 Neisseria sp. HMSC065D04 | reverse complement strand
TACTGGTTTAAAGTTAATCCACTATATTTGGGAAACAGCCGGGTCGTCTGAAAGATAGCGACCCCTGAACACGAAATAATAAACCAACAACGCGGTCAGCGTGCCGTTTGTCCAGCCCGCCCAAACGTCGGTCGGGTAATGCACGCCCAGATAAACGCGCGAAAAGCCGGTACTCAGGGCAAAAGCAATGCCGATCAGCCACGCGACACGACGATAAGGCGTCTCACGGCACAACATAATCATCATAACGGCGATGGCGGCGGAAAAGGTGCTGTGTCCGCTGGGAAACGAAAAATTAGTTTCTTCAATCATGCGCGGCCAAAACAGCGGCCGCGGCCGTTCGAACCAATCTTTAATCAGCAGCATATTCAGCGTCGGTATCAAGGCGGCGCTCACGCAAAACAACGCACCGCGACGGTTGCCGGCACGATACAGCCACCATGCCGCGATGCCGATTAAAGGTACGGCGATGGCGGTTTTGCCCAAATAATGCAAAACAGTGGCAATAGGGAAAAAGCCTTCGCCGATGTTATGGTGGACCCACATCATCAAAGGTTTTTCAAATTCAAAACCGCCGTGCGTGTGCAAACGGACGGCAATCAATACCGCCAAAGGCAAAAATACCACACCGGCTATGAGCGCCGTGCGGCGGAAACGGATATGAAAATTGTGCATAAATCAAATAAAAATAGAGATTTGGAAAAGTTTTCCTGTTAATGAGCCATGTTTGATAAAAAACATCCGAAAGTGATAGTGCTTTTTATTGATTGTTGATAATTATTGCCTTTTTCTTACTGATAAATTAGGTAAATACACAAAGTAACTATTCTGACAATGTTATTCTACCCGCCCGGCAAAGCGGTTCAATATAGTGGATTAACTTTAAATCAGGACAAGGCGAGGCAACGCCATACGGGTTTAAAGTTAATCCACTATAAAAGGGTATCCGCATGAAGCCGCCAACTGCCTTACGGTACGCCATGATACCGAACGGCAGTATCAATAATAAACACAACAGCAAACATTTCGGAGGCTATATGTCAATTTTGTTTTTAAATTTAATCATGATCATCAGTTTGGTATCCATCGTCGCACTCGCCGCAGTCTGGATGGGGGAGCCCAAATTGTAATACCGATCAAAGGTTGACTGCCGAACGCAGTCGGTTTTACTAAAAAGGTCGTCTGAAAACAAGCATAGCACGGTTTAAAACCCGCTACCTTTGTTTTCAGACGACCTTTTTTGCATTGGTTCTTTATCATCAACCCGCGATAACGCGCTTTACCGCCTGCACCATATCGGCAACTGCGTTTTCAGCGGTATGCAGGTAAAGGGCGGGTTCGACGAGTTCCAATTCGTTGAGCAGCAACCTGTCGCCGATCAGTGTCCCGTCTATGCGGGCGTATGCCGGTATTTCAGGCAGCATGTCCAATATCTGCCGTGCGGTTTCGATTGCTTTTTTCGGCGGCGCGGCAGGGCTGACGGCGACGCCGTAGGCGGAATTGGCGCGCCATTCGCCTTGGGGCGGCATACGCAGTACGGCATGGCTGAATTGCCCGTCCAAAAACACCAGCGAGGTTTCGCCCGCCGTTTCGATTTCGCGGATATAAGGCTGGACGATGACGCCTTGCGGATAATCCTCCGCTTTCAACGACACTTCTCCCGCCCTGATTTTCGCCACGCCGCGCCCGCTCTGCCCGATAACGGGTTTGACGACCGCTTCCCGCCAGCCCCGATTTTTTAAAATGTCTTCCAATTTTTCTTTTTCAGACGACGTCTGCACGCTCGGAATCACGTCCGCTCCCCATTCTGCCAAATCGCACAAATAGCGTTTGTCCATGTTCCAACGCATCAGCCCGACGGGGTTGATAAACCTTTGCCCGCACGCTTCCGCTTCGGTCAGCCACTGCCCAAACGCTTCAGGCTCCGCTGCATAATCCCATGCGCACAAAGGCAGGATGAAGGCGGATTTCGGGCGGTTTTGCCAGGGCGCGAAGGCGGTGGGGATGTTGTCGTGCGTCAGTGCATCCGCCAGCGGCAGCAGGTTGGACGGCGGCTCGGGGTAGGTGAGGCAGGTGGTAATGGTCAGCATGGCGGACTTTCGAAAAATGAAATGACAGAATATTGACAAGGGGTTATGTCTTTGCTTGATGTTTCAGACGACCTTTTCTATAGTGGATTAACTTTAAACCGGGACGGCGTTACCTCGCCTTAGCTCAAAGAGAACGATTCTCTAAGGTGCTGAAGCACCAAGTGAATCGGTTCCGTACTATCTGTACTGTCTGCGGCTTCGTCGCTTTGTCCTGATTTAATTTAATCCACTATATCGGGCAAACGGCAGGCGTCGTCTGAACAATAAACACCATCACGCTTGTAATAAAAACTTCCCTGAATAACGGAACTTTTCCGTTTATTTTAAATCCATTAGGCTCGCATTAAAAATAAGAAAGATTCTTATTCATATCTAAATTAGATATAACATTATTTATTAAAAGGATTTTACTCTAATGAAACTGTCGCGCTTCTCCTCCCTTGCCCTTGCCGCCGCATTTGCATTCGGCACTGCCGCCGCTTATGCCAAACCGGTTCAAATTACCGATGTCAACGGCCGCAAAGTAACCGTCGACCTGCCCGCCAAACGCGTGGTTTTGGGCTTTTATTATCAAGACTACATGGCCATCGGCGGCAAGGATGCGCTGAATAATGTGGTCGGCTTCTCCAAAGCGGTTTGGGCCGACTGGGCGCCGCCGAGCTGGGCGGCGTTCAGCAAAGCCGTGCCTAAGCTGAACCAGCTTGCCGATGTGGGCGAGGTTGAAGTCGGCACGTTCTCCGTTGAAAAAGTATTGGCGTTGAAACCCGATTTGCTGATTTTGGCGGACTGGCAGTACAAGGCTCTAGGTTCAGACCTTGCCCGCATCAACAAGGCGGGCATTCCGATTGTAGTGTTGGACTACAACGCGCAAACGGTCGCCAAACACATCCAATCGACCAAGCTTATCGGCACGCTGACCGGCCAGCAACAAAAGGCGGACAAATTGGCGGCGGACTACAAACGCATCGCCGACACCATCCAAGCGCGCGTGAAAAAAGCCAATCTGCCCAAGCCTAAAGTGTATGTCGAGTTCGGCAACAAAGGCCCGGCGGAACACAGCGTCACCTTCGGCAAGAGCATGTGGGGTTCGATGGCGACGCTGGTTGGCGGCAACAATATCGCTGCTTCTTCAGTCGAGTTCTACGGCCCGATCAATCCCGAAAAAGTCCTTGCCGCCAAACCCGACGTCATCGTGATTACCGGCCGCGAAACCGAATTGAAAAAAAGCCCGACCGCTATGGTGATGGGTTGGGGCATTCCGAAAGCCGAAGCGGAAAAACGCTTGGCCGGTTTTGCCAAACGCGCCGGCTGGGCGAACCTGCCTGCGATTAAAAACAACCGCCTCTACGCTGCCTACCACGCCAACTCGCGCACGCTTTCCGACGGCGCATCAATTCAATTTATGGCCAAAGCGATTTATCCGCAGTTGTTCAAAGACTTCAATCCTGAGAAAACTTATACCGACTTCTACCGCCAAAACCTGCCTGTCGTGCCGAACGGTACGTTCTACCTGTATCCGAAAGGGCAGTAAGGCTGGTTTGCGGGTTTCAGACGACCTTTTTATGCGAAAGGTCGTCTGAAAGTAGCATGGGTTTTATACAGAACCGTAGTGTGGGCTTTGCCCGCGGATAACGTTTGTGGAAATGATGGCAAACGGTATGGGATTCCCTGTTTTCGTGGGCAAAGCCCACGCTACGACTTCCTATCGTGCCGAACAGAGAGCTTCAGGTGGGTTTGACTGTTTTGCCCTCTCCCTAGCCCTCTCCCACGGGGAGAGGGAACAAATTGCAGGGAATCACAACAATGGTCGGATTTCAGTCATCCGATTCCCTCTCTCCGTGGGAAAGAGAACAAATTGCAGGGAATCGCAACAATAGTTGAATTTCAGTTATCCGATTCCCTCTCCGTGGGAGAGGGAGCAAATTGTAGAGAATCACAACAATGGTCGGACTTCAGTTATCTGATTCCCTCTCCCCGTGGGAGAGGGCTAGGGAGAGGGCAAAGCCGTTTTGGAACGCCGTTATCCCGATTTTCAAAAAAACCACCCTTCAAAACGGATACAGACAAAAGAGATTGTCGGGCATGGATGTCCGACCTTGTTCCTTAATTTCAAAGGCTTAAAAAATGAATGATTCGGTTGTCGCCGAGATTGTGAAAAACCAGCGCAAGTTGGAAGGCAAGCGTTGGTTGATTGTTTTGATGTTTTTAATCATCGCATCGGTCAGCTTCTTATTCGACATCGCCACCGGTCCGGCGATGACGGACACGCTGCCTGTCGGCGAAGTGGTCAATGTTTTGCTGGGCAAACCCGAAGTCGATGAAATGAACCGCCTGATTGTGATGGATCTGCGCCTGCCGATTGCGGTGATGGCGCTGGTGGTCGGTGCGGCTTTGGGTGTCGGCGGAGCGGAGATTCAGACGTTGTTGAATAATCCGATGGCCAGCCCTTATACGCTGGGTTTGGCGGCGGCGGCGGGTTTGGGCGCGTCGGTGGTGATTGCGTTCGGCGGTTTCGGGCTGCCTGAAACGGTCGCCGTTCCCATCGGCGCGTTTGTGATGACCATGCTGGCTTCGGGCATCTTGTTTCTGTTTGCCTCGGCACGCCGCTTCAATTCGGCGATGCTGGTGTTGGTCGGGATTGCGCTGTTGTTTCTGTTTCAGTCGATTTTGTCGCTGATTCAATTTATCGCCGCGCCTGAGATTTCACAGCAGATTTTGTTTTGGCTGTTTGGCAGTTTGAACAAAGCAACTTGGGAAACGGTCATCGTTACGGCGGCGGTTACGGCGGTATGCGTGCTGCTGCTTTCACGCGATGTGTGGAAGTTGACTGCGCTGCGCTTGGGCGAAGAACGCGCCGTCGGGCTGGGCATCAATCTGCAACTTTTGCGCCTGAAAACGCTGGTGCTGGTGGCGGTGATGACGGCGACGGCAATCAGTTTCGTCGGCGTAATCGGCTTTATCGGACTGGTCGCGCCGCATGTGGCGCGGATTCTGCTCGGTGAGGACCAACGCTTTTTCCTGCCCGGCGCGATGCTGACAGGGGCGGCGTTTTTATCGGTCGCCAGCGTGTTGTCCAAGGTGATTATCCCGGGTGCGCTGTTTCCGGTGGGGATTGTTACCGCGTTTGTCGGCGTACCGTTTTTCTTTTGGATTGTATTGTCCAAGCGGTAAGTTTTTTCGGACGGTCTTTTGTTGCGACGGGGTCGTCTGAAACTGTTTTTTTATTTTACAGAGAGAACCAATGAAACCTATTTGCCGTATTTTAACCGCTGCCTTGTTCAGTCTTGCCGTGCAGGGTGTTTGTGCCGAAGTGAAAACGCTTACCGACGTACGCGGGCGCGAAGTGCGGGTCGATGTGCCTGCCAAACGTGTGGTGCTGGGCTTTTATTATCCTGATTATATTGCCGTATCCGGTGTCGATAAATTTGACAATGTGGTCGGTATTTCGCGCGAATTTTGGGAGAAATTCAACTCCGGCAGTTGGTCGCTCTACCGCGCCAAAATCCCTTCGCTGCAAAACATCGGCGACATCGGCAATGTGAACGCCGGTACATTTTCGTTTGAGAAAACCTTGGCAATGAAACCCGATGTGGTGGTGTTGGCGGATTGGCAGTATGACGTGTTGAAAGAAGAAATGCCGCGTTTCGAAAAAGCCGGCATTCCGGTGGTTGTGGTCGATTTCAATGCGCAAACGGTCGAACGCCATACCGCCAGTGCCAAACTTTTCGGCGAAATCGCCGGTACGCCGGAGCGTGCAGGGCAGATTGCCGGCGAATACGCCCAAGGCATAGCCGACATTCAAAAACGCGTGGCCGAAGCGGGCAAGCCCAAGCCGAAAATCTATATCGAGTTCGGAGACAAGGGTCCTGCCGAACATAGCTTTACTTTCGGCAAAAATATGTGGGGTGCGATTGCCGATACAGTGGGCGGCGACAATATTGCCGCAGCCTTCATCAAAGACTGGGGGGCGATTAATCCCGAGCAGTTTCTTGCCGCCAAGCCCGACGTTGTGATTATTTCCGGCACCGAAGCCGGACTGAAGCAGCCGGCGGCAATGGCGATGGGCATCGGCATCGAAGCCGCCGAAGCGCAAAAACGCTTACAGGGTTTCATCCGGCGTGCCGGTTGGGCGGAAATTCCCGCTGTCCGAAACGGCCGTGTGTTCGGCATTTACCATACTGCTTCGCGTTCGCTTTCCGATTTGGCATCCGCCCAATTTATCGCCAAAGCGTTGTATCCCGAAGCCTTTGCCGATGTGAATCCGGAAGAGACCTACCGTGAATTCCACCGTAAATACCTGCCGGTCGAGCCGAAGGGTACTTTCTTTATCCGTTTGGGTTGCGACGGTTTGGAAGACTGCAACAAACAAGCGGCTGCCGACACTGTTGCGGCATCAGCCGAAACCGTCGCCGAACCGTCACTATGGCAACGTATTAAAAACTGGTTTGCCGCCCTCTTTGCTTAAAGGTCGTCCAAAATGCTCCGACTGGAAAACGTACATATCCGACGCGGCGATTATGTGGTCGCCGACAGTATCGATTTGACGCTGGAACAAGGCAAAGTCTATTCCGTGCTCGGCCCGAACGGTACGGGCAAATCCTCGCTGATGAAAACGATTTTCGGCGAAGTGGCGCACAAAGGCACCATCCGCTACGGCGACGAAGCGTTGAGCAAAATCCACCTGCAAAGCTGGCGCAAACGCATAGGCTATATGCCGCAGGACACCGCCGCCGAAGCCTCGCTGACCGCACTGGAAGTCGTGTTGCTTGGCCGCATGGACGCGCTGCACATGCACGTCGGCGACGAACTGCTGCACGAAGCCGCAAGTATCATGGCGGAGCTGGGCATCGGCCATCTGGCGCACCGCGACGTCATGCGGCTTTCCGGCGGACAGCGGCAGCTCGTCATGTTTGCCCAAGTCATGCTGCGCCGCCCCGAAATCCTGATGCTGGACGAACCGGTCAGCGCGCTGGATATGCACCACCAGTTGAACCTCTTGGAGCGCGTGGTGCAATACACGCACGAACACAATCTGGTTACGCTGATGGTCTTGCACGATTTGAGCCTCGCCGCGCAGTTTTCAGACGGCGTGATTCTGCTCGGCGAAGGCAAAGTACAAGCGCAAGGCGCGCCGCAGGACGTGTTACAGGCGGATATGATAAGCAGGTTGTATAAAGTGGACATCGAACTTTTATACGACAGCAAAGGCCTGCCCGTTATCCGCCCGATGCGGCAGAGTGCGTAACTTAACCGCCGTCGTCATTCCAATGGATTCCCACCTGCGCGGGAATGACGACGGTTGACAATCAACAATCCGCTCCTGAAATGTCGGATTTGAGCATCCGGCCTGCGATCTCCCTGCAACTTATCCCCTCTCCCGCGGGAGAGGGTTAGGGAGAGGGCTTACCTCTTCGACTCATCAGCCCGTCCCATATTTTTTATCCTTAGAAAGGACTCCCCCCATGAAAAAATCCCTCTTCCTCCTCATGCTGACCGCTTCCCTCGGCGCATATGCCGCCAACCACGAAGTCAAAATGCTCGACAACGGCAAAGACGGCAGCATGGTGTTCGAACCCGGCTACGTCAACGCCAAAGTCGGCGACACCGTAACCTTCAAAGCCGCCAACAAAGGCCACTGGGTGCAAAGCAAAGCCCTGCCCGACGGCGTTGCCGACTTCCTGTCCGAAGACGGCAAAGACTTCACCCTCAAACTCGACAAAGAAGGCGTGTACGTCTATACCTGCCCGCCGCACCGCATGATGAACATGAGCGGCGTGATCCAGGTCGGCAAACCGGTGAATAAAGCCAAAGCGCAAGCCGTCGTGGACGAACTGGAAAACCGCGCCATGCAGAGCAAGGGTCGTCTGAAAAAATACATGCAGCAGGTCAAATAAACCGCCGCACAAACAAAAGGTCGTCTGAAACCGTTTCCCGTTTTCAGACGACCTTTTGCCAACCTTCATCCTCAATCCTTATTCCCCTTCCGCCGAAATCTTCTCGTTCAGAAAATCGATAAAGCTGCGCACCTTCGCGCTCAAAAACGCCCTGTCCACATAAACCGCGTTTAATTGCTCGGTCCGCACCCGATATTCCGGCAGCAGGCTGACCAACCTGCCTTCCTTCAAATCCTGTCTGGCTGACCACAGCGGCTGATAGGCGATGCCCGCGCCCGCCCTGACCAATTCGCGTATCATCAGCGTATTGTCGCTTTGAATCACCGGATTGAGCGTCAGAATACTTTTTTCACCCGTTTCCCGATGGGTGATTTCCAAATTGCGCTGGTCGGTGTAGGTCGGCAGGATGGCGGGATGGCGCATGACCTCTTCGGGCGTTTGCGGCTTGCCGTGTTTCGCCAGATACTCGGGCGAGGCGAGCAGGACGAATTGGATTTGCGCCAGCGGCTTGACGATAAGCGAGGGCGACAGGGTTTTTGCCACGCGCAAGGCAAGGTCGAAGCCTTCGGCAATCAAATCGACGTGGCGGTTGTCGAGCACCAGATCGAGCGTGACTTCGGGATAGCGTTCGCGGTATTCCGCCAGCCAAGTGCCGATTAAATTGCCCGCAAACCAAAGCGGCATGGTTACGCGCAACATGCCCTGCGGCGTGTCCGCCCCGCCTGCCGCCTTTTGTGCCGCGGTGTCGAGCGTATCGAGCGCGTAGCTGCATTGGCGGTAGTATTCTTCGCCCGCTTCGGTCAGGTGGAGGTTGCGGCTGTTGCGGTGTAGCAGCTTGGCCTTAATCGAATTTTCCAGATGGCTGACGTGTTTGCTCGCCATCGCGGTGGAAATATCAAGCTGCTCGGCGGCGCGGGTGAAGCTGCCGCTTTGGACAACTTGGCGGAAAACTTTAAGGCTGAACAGGGTATCCATGTTTTCTTTTAGGGAAACGTTGTATCAATAAAAGAAGTATATATCTACCGGCAGTAATTATCTATACTGCACAGATAAGATTAGTTTTCATTTAAACCCCGCATTTTTGATAAGGAGAACCCCATGTCTGCAACCTGCGCCCGTATCCAACCTATTTTATTGTCCGTATTGCGTATCGTAACCGCCTACCTCTTCCTCCTGCATGGCACGTCGAAATTCTTCGGCTTCCCGACATCCATGGGCAGCGGCTCGCCCGAAGGCTTGATGTTGGTGGCAGGCATTTTGGAAATCGCCGGCGGCATCCTATTGATTCTCGGACTGTTCACCCGTCCCGCCGCCTTCATCCTGTCCGGTCAGATGGCGGCTGCCTATTTCATGGCACACGCCTCCCAAGGTTCGGCGCTGTTCCCGCTTGCCAACGGCGGCGAATCGGCAGTATTGTTCTGCTTCGTGTTCCTCTATCTGGCAGCAGCCGGCGGCGGCTCATTGGCATTAGACAATATGTTCGGCAAAGACAAATCCTGATAGACCCAAAGGTCGTCTGAAAACAAGCAAAGCGGGTTTTACGAATAGATTTCTAAACCCGCCAACCGATTAAACATCAATCAAAGGAAAAACAAAATGACTCATCAAACCTTGCAACAAGCGGCCGAAACCCGCCGCTCCATTTACGCGCTGAACAAAAACCTACCTGTCAGCAACGAAGAAATCAGCGAAATCGTCAAACATGCCGTCTTACACACGCCTTCTTCCTTCAACTCGCAATCCACCCGCGTCGTCGTCCTTTTCGGCGAAGAACACGGCAAAGTGTGGCAATTTGTTGAAGACGCTTTGCGCGCCATCGTGCCTGCCGAACAATTCGAGCCGACCGCGCAAAAATTAAACCTGTTCAAAGCAGGCGCGGCGACCATTTTGTTCTTCGAAGACCAAAACGTCGTCAAAGGCCTGCAAGAGCAGTTCCCTTCTTATGCCGCCAACTTCCCCGTCTGGGCGGACCATGCGAACGCGATGACGCAATACGCCGTCTGGACAACGCTTGCCGCCGCCGGCGTGGGCGCGAACCTGCAACACTACAACCCGCTGCCCGACGCCGCCATCGCCAAAGAATGGAACCTGCCCGAAAGCTGGCTTCTGCGCGCGCAAATGGTTATCGGCGGCATCGAAGCGCCTGCCGGTGAAAAAGCCTTCGAGCCTGTGGAAAACCGTTTGAAAGTGTTCGGCGCATAATTGCCCGTCAAACAGAAAAAGGTCGTCTGAAAACCAACTTCGGTTTCAGACGACCTTTTGTTCAAATAGGTAAGGCTTAGGATAAACCAATCCGCAGCGTGGGCTTTGCCTGCGATTTTCCGCCCGAACATCCGAATCCAATCCTTCTTGTTCATCCGTGGGTAGAACCCACGCTACGGGCGGCTGGCGGTTTAACGGATAGGGCAAAGCACAAAAGGTCGTCTGAAAAATTGGGATTCCGGTTTTCAGACGACCTTTCGCCCACTCTCTGCAATCCTTCTATAGTGGATTAACTTTAAATCAGGACAAGGCGAGGCAACGCCGTACTGGTTTAAAGTTAATCCACTATATAATAGGGTCTCCACCCAACCCCATATTTCGGGGAAACCCGCCCAGCGAAAGGACATCCCATGACCGCCCTGCAAACCATAGCCGAACACCTGACCCGACACCGCCAAACCGTCACATGCGCCGAATCCTGCACCGGCGGTCTGTTGGCGGGCGCGTTCACCAGCATTGCAGGCAGCTCGCAATGGTTTCATCAAAGTTTCGTCACTTACAGCAACCAAGCCAAAGAAGAGCGCCTCGGCGTCATGCCCGACACGCTGCTGCAACACGGCGCGGTCAGCCGCGAGACTGTTTACGAAATGGCGCGCGGCGCGAAAGCCGTCGCCCAAGCCGACTACGCCCTCAGTATTTCCGGCATCGCAGGCCCGGGCGGCGGCAGCGCGGCAAAACCTGTCGGCACGGTTTGGTTCGGTTTGTCCACGCCGACCGAATCATTGGAACAGATGCAAGTCTTCAGCGGCGACCGCGAAGCCGTCAGAACACAGGCTGTCGAGTTTGCCCTTAATCTTTTGGCAAAACATTTGGTCTGACCGTTTTTTGTCGGCTGCGAATCCGTTGGCTTTTGAAAATCCGATGTATGTGGTTTTCACATACCACATAAAAAAGCAGGGATGCCATCACGCACCCCTGCTTTTTTATAGTGGATTAAATTTAAATCAGGACAA
>NZ_KV821487.1:17728-24772 GCF_001815675.1 Neisseria sp. HMSC065D04 | reverse complement strand
GTTTAAAGTTAATCCACTATATTTTCAGACGACCTTAAAACCTTGTACCCAAACTGATGTGCCAACGGAGTTTTTTGTCTTGGTGTCCGTAGGCGACGTCGAAGGAGAACGGGGCGACGGGGCTGAACCAGCGTACGCCGACACCGGTACCGTGTTGCATACTCATGTTTTTGAAATTGCTGGTAACGTCGCCGACATCGTGGAAGATGGCGCCGGATACGCTTTTGGTAATCGGGAATTGGTATTCGAGGCTGCCGACCAGTAACGCCCTATCGGGAAGGACGGAATTTTTCGGACCTTCCAAGCCGATGCTGTCGAGTTCGTAACCGCGGATAGAGGATGCGCCGCCGGTACGGAACATGAGGCTGGAAGGTACGTCTTCGCCTTCGCGGGCGTAAACGTAGCCTGCTTGTCCGCGCACGATGAAGGTACCGAGTTTTTTGTTTTCAGGCGTGTAGAAATAGCCTGCGCGGGCAGTGGCGCGTGCCATAGCAGTGGAAGAAAGGAGCTTACCCAGCGTTACGCCGACTTTGCCGTCGAGGTAGTAGCCGTTTTCGGGACGCAGCTCGGTTTCGATGTTTTGGCGTTTCCACGAGGCGGTCAGCATGGTGGCGTGGCTGCGGCCGAGGTCGTAATTGGTATCGGGCACTTTTCGGTCTTCGGTAATGAATTCGATACCGAGGCGCGATTCGATGCCGTTGCGGTCGCGCACGCGCCAAATACCGCTGGTCAGGGCGCGTTTTTCAAGGTTTTGGGTGGTCGAGCGGTTGTAGGATGTGTTGGTTGTCCAATATTTACCTTCGCTGTTGCGCGGCTGGCTGATACCGGCGGCGAGGGTGGTTTCGTATTTGTCCATGTCCCAAACGACGGAGCCGATGTAGCCTTTGTTGAAGAGGTTGTAGTAGTCGTAACCGATGCGTCCGCCGAGGCCGTATTCGGAATCGTAGCGGATACCGGTTTCGAGTTTGTGGCGTTTGACTTCGGTAACGTTGACTTTGACGGGCACGCGGTCGCCTTGGAGCCGGTCGAAGTCGGCTTGAACGGATGCGCCGGAGTAATGTCCGTTTTGTTCGAGCGCTTGTTGGAAGTCAAGCAAGAGGTCGAGATCGTAGGGTGCGCCGGGTTTGAAGCGTGCCAGACCGGCAACGACGTTTTCGGGATAACGGCGGGTACCGGTGATTTCAAAGTCGCCGAAATAAATGGGACGGTTGCTTTCGACGATCACGTTCAGATCGGCGGTATTGTTGTTGGGATTGACGGTGGCTTGGGTGTTGCTGAGTTTGGCAAGCGGGTATTTTTTACGGGTTACTGCGCTGAGGACGGAGGTTTTGCTGCCGCTCCAGCCGTCTTGGTCAAAGTATTCGCCAACGGGCTGCTGCCAGTTGAGCATGGCTTTTTGGTAATACTCGGCAAGGTTGTCGTCTGAAAGGATGTCGCCGAGGATGGCGACGCTGACGTTGTCGATTTTGGTGCGCGGGCCGGGATTGACGGTGACGGTGTAGCTCGAACCGTTGTCTTGGACGTTGACGCTGCCGTTGAAATAGCCTTTGGTTTTGAGCATGGTTTTGACGTTGTCGGGCGTTTCTTCGGCGAGGAAGCCGACCTGCTCTTTGTCCAATTCTTCGTCCTGCTGCTGGGTAATCAGCGGCAGGTATTCTTCGAGCATGGATTTGACTTCGCTGTTTTTGGTTTCGATTTTGACGGGAAACTTGGGCGTCAGTTTGCCTGCTTTGGCAGCCTGCTCGGATTGCCCGCCCTGCTTGAAGCCGGGAATCGGTTCGTAGTCTTCGGCACGCGGCAGGTCTGCTGCGGCTGCGTGTCCGTAGGCAAGGGCGAGTGAGGCAATCAGGATGGGCGAAGTCAGTCTGGTCATGGCAAAAAAATGTTTCAACGGCAGAAGGGTTCTAAATTCTACCATTATTTTCAATCGGGTTTAAAACCCGCCCGAGACGGAGGGGTCGTCTGAAAAGGCGGATGCACCTGTCTCTGTGCGACAGAAGCAAAACACATTAACTCCCTCCAATCCGAAAAATACAGCACAAACTGCCCAATTCTCTAAAAAATCAAGCATTTTTCGCCACAACAATCGATTTGATATGTAAACCTGCGCAATAATTGATATTTTCTTTTAAAATGCAACGTTTCTTAACACATAAAGTAAGAGGACGTATCATGGCAAGTGGTAATCCACTGCTGAACGCAGTCAACCGTATCGGACTTGTCCCGCAAATCATCATCGGTTTGATGTTGGGCGTCTTGGTCGGCTCCATTTCCCCGAAAGCAGGTTTGGGCGCAGGGCTGCTCGGCGAATTGTTCGTCGGCGCATTGAAAGCCGTCGCCCCCGTATTGGTGTTCGTCTTAGTGACCGCCGCGCTGGTGCAATACCGCAAAGGCGGCGAAGCCAAAATCAAACCCATCATTATTCTGTATCTCGTCGGCACATTTGCCGCCGCCGCAGTCGCCGTTGCCGCCAGTATGGCATTCCCGACCGCGCTGGTGTTTAAAGACGTAGCCACCTCCACCCTCGCACCGCCCTCCGGCATCATCCAAGTCCTCAAAGAGCTTTTGATGAAGCTCGTGTCCAACCCGATTAACGCCATCGCACAAGCCAACTACATCGGCATTCTCGCATGGGCGTTGGTTTTAGGCTCCGCATTGCGCCACCACGGCTCCGACACCACCCGCCAAGTCGTCTCCGACCTCTCCGAAGCCGTTACCACCGTCGTGCAATGGGTTATCCGTTTCGCCCCCTTGGGTATTTTCGGACTGGTCTCCCAAACCGTTGCCGAAACCGGCTTTTCCGCCTTCCTCAGCTACGGACGCCTGCTGGCCGTCCTGCTCGGCAGCATGGTGTTTATCGCCCTCGTCGTGAACCCGCTCATCGTCTGGTCGCAAACCCGCAAAAACCCCTACGGACTGGTCTTCACCTGCCTGCGCGAAAGCGGACTCTACGCCTTCTTCACCCGCTCCTCCGCCGCCAACATCCCCGTCAACATGGCATTGGCGAAAAAACTCGGCTTGCATGAAGACACCTACTCCGTCTCCATCCCGCTGGGCGCAACCATCAACATGGCAGGTGCAGCGATTACCATCACCGTCTTAGCCATGGCAGCCGCCCACACCAAAGGCATCGTCGTCGATTACCCCACCGCCCTGCTCCTGAGCCTCGTCGCCACCGTCGGCGCATGCGGCGCATCCGGCGTTGCCGGCGGCTCGCTGCTGCTGATCCCCGTCGCCTGCAGCCTCTTGGGCATCGACAACGACTTCGCCATGCGCGTCGTCGGCGTCGGCATGATTATCGGCGTTATCCAAGACTCCGCCGAAACCGCCCTCAACTCCTCCACCGACGTACTCTTTACCGCCGCCGCCGACTTAGGCAGCCGCCGCAAAGACTGAAGATTCGGTTGTTTTGTAAAACGTCAAAAAGGTCGTCTGAAATTTCAGACGACCTTTTTTCTATTTTACAGTCGGAATTGGATAGATTATTGAATGGACTCCATCCTAAAATAATTCAGAACAGCCCCAAATATTCTTTCACTTTCCCATCATTTCTATTCTAGTTGATACAGAACGTCACCAATAAAATCTATCCGATATTAATATGCATAAGCACCATCTCGTACATGACCTTTTTGCAGGTAGGCATTAGATACATAACCAGTCAGCCCGCCAACTTGAACTTTAACCCAGCAGCCACCGTTGGCATTGGTACAGGCGTTGGTTTCAGCCACCACTTGAAGTTGCTGACCGTCTTTCAATTGGGTAACAGAAACTGCTGAAATAGACGGTCCTCCTCTGAGATTTAACGAACCACTACCAGATTCCGAAATCACAAAAGCAGGGTAACGAACGAGTTTTTCGGTAACTTTGGACGCTTGTTGTGAAGCAGCCGGTTTTGCAGTAGCTTTTGGGGATTCTTCTTGTCTAATTCTAGGTTCTTCTTGTTTTATTCTGGCCTCTTCTTTTTGCTTAGGTTCCTCTTCTAAAGCTTGTTTCTTTTTAGCTTCTTCGCGTTTACGTTCCTCAGCAGCCTGTTTTTTCTTTGCTTCTTCCTGTTTTTTCTCTTCTTCCAGCATTTGCTTCATCTGTAAGTCTTCTTGGGCATCTTGGTAGGCTTTTTGATAGAGTTCGTCTTCTCTTTGCTGTTGCTCAATTTGTTTCCGGTGTTCTTGTTCTTGATTTTCGCGTTCGACTTGTTGTTTTTGTTGCTGCGCCAATTGTTCTTTCAATGCAGCTAACTCTTTTTGGGTTTCACTTTCTCCACCATTACAGGCAGCAAGCAGAGACAGAGATAAAAAACCTACGGAAATAACTGATAAAGCTTTTTTCATGTTTACTCTCTAATAGTTGAACGAAGAGAAAAAGTCTTCAAAATTGGAGATAGCCTACATATCATTCAAGATGATGATGGCGTTGATATTATATTGCCGACTTTATGCAACTTTTACAAAAATCTGTTTTTGATAATATATTTTCCTTATACGCCATGTCAATACTGATTATCATATTCCTAGGCTATGCATTAATGTTATTCCCAATTTAAATAATATCCGATGACGAAAAGCCATAAAAATATTTGTCGACAACAAAATTCGTACTTGGACGGATAGAAACAATCGGTTACTAAAAAATATAGCTGAACGGCTGTATGAATTTCGTAAAATCTTAAGAACAAGCGGAACCTGCCCGTACAGCCGCGTTCCAATTATTTTCATCATTTTAGGATTCGGATGTTCAAAAAAGCCCTTGTTTTTATATTGATTTTGTTCTTTACCGCCGCGCTTTTGCCGCTGTGGATTATGTGGCGCGATTTTCAGGTGTCGCGGTTGGATGCGGATACGGTGCGTCCGGCGGATGCTGCGGTCGTGCTTTCGACCCGTTCTTATGAAGGGGGTCGTCTGAATCCTTGTTTGGTGGCGCGCGTTGAAGCGGCTGTCGAGCTGTATCGTGCCGGCAAGGTGAAGAAGCTGGTGATGTCGGGCGGACTCAGCCGCGATTTTCAATCTGCTTCGGGCAATATGCAGGCGATTGCGGAGAAGATGGGGGTGCCGAAGGCGGATATTATCCAAGAGCGGCGGGCGGAAAATACGTTTGAGAACATTGTGTTCAGCCGCGATTTTATTGAAAACAGCCCGCGCGTCGTCATTGTCAGCGCCGGTTTTCATTTGGCGCGGGCGAGGATGATGGCGGACAGGCAGTGGCAGGGACACGATATTCAGGTGTATGCCGCGCCGTTTTGTTCCGAGCCTTACGGCGGCTATGGTTACACGGTATTGCGCGAGTCGGCGGCGTTTGTCAAAAACGCTTTGAAGGGAAGGTTGTAGTTTCAGACGACCCGAAGTTGCCGGGTCAAATCATGTATAATTGCAAACAATTTGACTGTTTGATTTAACCGTTTGACCGACCTACCGACAGGACTCCGACATGATCAACCCTATCGCTGCACTTTCCCCCCTAGACGGCCGCTACGCCCAATCCGTTGAAGCATTGCGTCCGATTTTCTCCGAATACGGCCTGATGAGGGCGCGCGTCAAAGTCGAATTGAGCTGGCTCAAAGCCCTCGCCGCCGAACCGAAAATCACCGAAATTCCCGCCTTCAGCGATTTCACGCTTGCCGAAATCGACAAAGTCATCGAAAATTTTTCATTGGAAGACGCAGCCGCCGTCAAAGCCATCGAAGCGACCACCAATCATGATGTCAAAGCCATCGAATACTGGCTTAAAGAACGCTTCGCCGGCGTACCCGAAGTCGCCGCCGCCAGCGAGTTCATCCACTTCGCCTGCACCAGCGAAGACATCAACAACCTGTCCCATGCCCTGATGCTGCAAGAAGCGCGCGAAACCGTCATCCTGCCGAAACTTGCCGAGATCATCGAAAAACTCACCGGCATGGCGCACGACCTTGCCGCCGTCCCCATGATGAGCCGCACCCACGGTCAGCCCGCCACGCCGACCACCTTGGGCAAAGAAACCGCCAACATCGTGTACCGCCTGCAACGCCAGTTCAAAAACCTTCAGGCGCAAGAATTCCTCGGCAAAATCAACGGCGCGGTCGGCAACTACAACGCCCACATGGTCGCCTATCCCGACATTGACTGGGAAACCCACTGCCGCAACTTCGTCGAAATCAGCCTCGGCCTGACCTTCAACCCCTACACCATCCAAATCGAACCGCACGACTACATGGCTGAATTCTTCCAAACCCTCAGCCGCATCAACACCATCCTGATCGACTTCAACCGCGACGTTTGGGGTTATATTTCATTGGGTTACTTCAAACAAAAAGTCAAAGCGGGCGAAGTCGGCTCATCGACCATGCCGCACAAAGTCAACCCCATCGACTTTGAAAACTCCGAAGGCAACCTCGGCATGGCCAACGCCGTATTGGGCTTCTTATCCGAAAAACTGCCCGTCTCCCGCTGGCAGCGCGACCTGACCGACAGCACCGTCCTACGCAACATGGGCGTAGGCGTAGGCTATGCCGTGTTGGGTTTCGCCGCCCACCTGCGCGGCCTGAACAAGCTCGAACCTAATCCCGCCGCGCTGGCCGCCGATTTGGATGCCACTTGGGAGCTGCTCGCCGAGCCGATTCAAACCGTTATGCGCCGCCACGGTGTCGCCAATCCTTACGAAAAACTGAAAGACCTGACGCGCGGCAAAGGCGGCATCACGCCCGAAGTGCTGAAAGTCTTCATCGAATCGCTGGAAATCCCCGCCGAAGCCAAATCCCAACTACTCGCCCTGACCCCTGCGCTGTACATCGGCAAAGCGGAAGAATTGGCGAAACGGATTTGATGCAGACTTGATGATTTGAGATTGAATCGAAACAAAAGGTCGTCTGAAAACCAAAACTGATGGTTTTCAGACGACCTTTCGTCATATTAAGAGTAGCGTGGGCTTTGCCCACGACTTTCAACCCAGACATCAGAATCCAATCATTTCTATTCATTCGTGGGTAAAACCCACGCTATGGGCTTAGTTTTTGATACGGAACCCGCCACCAGCCGTCCTTCCCGCCCCCGCCTACGCGAGGACAGGCTACGG
>NZ_KV821487.1:402-17628 GCF_001815675.1 Neisseria sp. HMSC065D04 | reverse complement strand
CCGCCCCCGCCTACGCGAGGACAGGCTACGGCGGAATCCATCGGAAATTTGAAGAAACAGGTGCTTGAAAAACATTTGCCGAAATTCAAAAATGGATTCCCGCCTGCGCGGGAATGACGGCTTGGACATTGCTGATTTGAATTGACTATATTCAGCGGGCAAAGCCCACGTTACGAGGTTCGGCTTATCCACAGCGTGTTTTGATTAATCAAGGTCGTCTGAAAACTGGGAAACCTAAGTTTTCAGACGACCTCTTTCAATCTCAAACCTGCCTTCTTAATCGGATCAGGAAATGAATAAAACACCGTCAAAACAAACCGTAGCGCGGGTTCTACCCGCGAAACAGATGCAAGGTTAACTGCACGATTCAGACTGACGGATAACAGACTTCGCGGGCAAAGCCCACGCTACGGGGTTTGGTTTATCTAAAGCGTATTTAGATTAATAAAAAGGTCGTCTGAAAACTGGGAAACCAAAGTTTTCAGACGACCTCTTTTCAATCTCAAACCTGCCTTCTTAATCGGATCAGGAAATGAATAAAACACCGTCAAAACAAACCGTAGCGCGGGTTCTACCCGCGAAACAGATGTGAGGACAACTGTCCGATTCAGACTGACGGATAACAAACTTCGTGGGCAAAGCCCACGCTACGGGTTCGGTTTATCCAAAGCGCGCGTCGATTTAAAAAAGGTCGTCTGAAAACTTTGGTTTCCCAGTTTTCAGACGACCTTTTACCGTTCAAATCGGGCTTTATTCAACCGTAACCGATTTCGCCAGGTTGCGCGGTTTGTCTACGTCCGTGCCGCGTGCGAGGGCGGCGTGGTAGGACAAGAGCTGCACGGGGATGGTATGCACGATCGGTGAGAGTACGCCGACGTGGCGCGGGGCGCGGATGACGTGCACGCCGTCGGTGGCGTTGAAATTGCTGTCCAAATCGGCGAAGACGAAGAGTTCGCCGCCGCGTGCGCCGACTTCCTGCATATTGGCTTTGACTTTGTCCAACAAGCCGTCGTTCGGCGCGATGACGACGACGGGCATGTTTTCGTCCACCAATGCCAGCGGACCGTGTTTCAATTCGCCTGCGGGATAGGCTTCGGCGTGGATGTAGGTGATTTCTTTCAGCTTCAACGCGCCTTCGAGGGCAATCGGGAAGTGGATGCCGCGGCCTAAAAACAGTGCGCTGTTTTTCTTGGCGAATTTTTGCGCCCATGCGGCGATTTGCGGCTCAAGGTTGAGAACGTGTTGGATGCTGCCGGGCAGTTGGCGCAGTTCTTCGACGTATTCGCGCGCTTTTTCGGCGGAAACCAAACCGCGCTGTTTGCCCAGCGTTACCGCCAAGCCGAACAATACAACCAGTTGCGTGGTGAACGCTTTGGTGGAAGCGACGCCGATTTCTGCGCCGGCGCGGGTGTACAGCACCAATTCGCTTTCGCGCGGCAGGGCGGATTCCATGACGTTGCAGATGGACAGGCTGTGTTTGTGCCCTAAGGATTTCGCGTATTTCAGGGCTTCCATCGTGTCCAAGGTTTCGCCGGATTGGGAGATGGTGATGATCAGTTGTTTCGGATCGGCAATCACGTCGCGGTAGCGGTATTCGCTGGCGATTTCGACGTCGGTCGGGATTTTGGCGATGGATTCGAGCCAGTATTTGGCGGTCAGCGCGGCGTAGTAGGACGTGCCGCAGGCGAGGATTTTGATGCTGTGGATGTCGTCGAACACTTCGCGTGCGTTCGCGCCGAAGTTTTCGGGTTCGAAGCCGCCATCAAGGAAGACTTCGGCGGTATCAGCGATGGCGCGCGGCTGCTCGTGGATTTCTTTTTGCATGAAGTGGCTGTATGGGCCCAACTCCAGCGAAGCGAGCGACAACTCGGATACTTTGACTTTGCGTTGGGTTTCAGCACCGGTTTTGTCGATCAGTTTTTCAATACCGTTCGCGCTCAATACGGCGATGTCGCCGTCTTCCAAATAGGCGATGCGGCGGGTAAAGGCGATGACGGCGGACACGTCGGAGGCGATGAAGGTTTCTTGGTCGCCCAATGCCACCAAGAGTGGGCAGCCCATGCGTGCGACCACCATTTCTTCGGGTTTATCCTGCGCCATCACGGCGATGGCGTATGCGCCGTGGAAACGGGCGGTGGCTGCGCGGACGGCTTCAAACAGTTTGCCGCCGTTTTGGGTGTATTCGTGATTGACGCTGTGGGCGATGACTTCGGTGTCGGTTTGCGATTCGAAGGCGTAGCCTAAGGCTTTGAGGCGTTCGCGTTCGGCTTCGAAGTTTTCGATAATGCCGTTGTGGACGACGGCAATCATGCCGCCGGAGATGTGGGGGTGGGCGTTGGGTTCGGTGACGCCGCCGTGGGTTGCCCAGCGGGTATGGCCGATGCCGATGTGTCCGAACACACCTTTTTCGCGCGCCGCATCTTCCATCAGCTGCACGCGGCCGACACGGCGAACGCGCTTGATTTTGCCGTCCATGTTCACGGCGATACCCGACGAATCGTAGCCCCGATATTCAAGGCGTTTGAGACCGTCGGTCAGAAAATCGACTACATTGTGATTGGCGCGGATAGCGCCGACGATACCGCACATATAAGTTCCTTAGTATCTAAAGTTGAAAAAAGACAAGACGCCGGCTTCCGTACGCCTTGCCCGCACATTATATCAGAGCGAAATATATCATACTGAATTTTAAAGAAATTAACAGTAAATCCAACTGATTGATTGCTTTAAAAATAGTTTCAAATATCAGGCTTCCCGCCGTTTGAGTACCATATGTCGGATTAGTTTTATCGAATAGGTTGATATGCTGTCTGTATAAATATAACATGAATCGGCTGGCTATTTCAGACGACCTTATACATTTCTTAACTGTTCAGCGTAAAAAGACGTACAAAAACCAAGCTGCCGCAATCGAATCATTTATAATTTCATGAAAATAAAAACAAGGATTTCACACCATGGCAAAAAAATTCCCCATCTTCCCCAAAGCGCCGGAGCGCATCTGCTGGGGTTGCGACAAATATTGTAAAGAAGATGATTTGCAGTGCGGCAACGGCTGCGAGCGCATCCAACACCCCATCGAATTGGACGGGCGCGAGTGGTATAAAAAAGGCGACTGGAGCAATTTGTTGAGCGAAGAGCAGCAAATCGAACTGGGCTTGAAAGAAGCGCCCAAACCCGCCAAGCCGCATATCAAACTGCCGTTGCGGAACAAGACGGCTTAATCCCGCCAAGTTTAAGGGGTCGTCTGAAAACCGAAGGGGCGCAATCATGCGCCCTTATCTTTATTTCAAAGATACACCAAGAAATTGACCCCACCCGCCCCAAACCGCCGCTGCCCATCTCTCTAGCAAACATACTTAACTTTAAATACGGTATATAGTGGATTAACTCTAAATCAGGACAAGGCGACGAAGCCGCAGACAGTACAGATAGTACGTTCAGCACCTTAGAGAATCGTTCTCTTTGAGCTAAGGCGAGGCAACGCCGTACTGGTTTAAAGTTAATCCACTATATCATCAAATTCCGTCATTCCCGCCCCCGCCTACGCGAGGACAGGCTACGGCGGGAATCCATCGTAAAACTTGAGAAACCTTGATTTGGAAAACAGTTTCTGAATTTCAAAAATGGATTCCCGCCTACGCGGGAATGACGGCAACAGAAACGGCAATGGTTCAAATCCCCTGTCCCAATGTGGCTTCTCTTACCAAAGGTCGTCTGAAAACGCCAAAATATGCTTTTCAGACGACCTTTCCCATCTCTCCCGAACCCGTCCGCGAAAAATGCTAAAATAACAAATTCATAAGCAAATCCACCTTTTCAGACGACCTCGATGCTCACCGATTTAGAAAAAAACGCCATCCGCGACCATTACCAAAATATCGGCAAAAACCTGCCCGGTTTCCGTCCGCGCGCTTCGCAGCGGGAAATGATTGCGGCGGTTGCCAACGCTTTTTCGCGGACGTTGACGCGCGAAGAAGGCGGCGAGCCGCCCAAGCGCGAGGGCGAGAGCATTGCCGTTATCGAAGGGCCGACCGGCGTGGGCAAATCGCTTGCCTACCTGCTGGCGGGCGGCATTATGGCGCAGACGCGCGGCAAGCGGCTGATTGTGAGCAGCGCGACGGTTGCTTTGCAGGAGCAGTTGGTGGACCGCGATCTGCCGTTTCTGGTTGAAAAAAGCGGTTTGGAACTGACCTTCGCGTTTGCCAAAGGGCGCGGCCGCTATCTCTGCCCCTACAAACTCTACCAACTCACGCAAAGCAACGCCCAACAAAACCTGCTCGGCTTTGAAGCCCCCGCCGTGTTGTGGGACAGCAAACCCAAGCCCGAAGAATTGAAGCTACTGCGCGACATCGCCGACGAATTTTCCGCCCGTCGGTTCAACGGCGACCGCGACACTTGGCCGGAAAAAATCGACGACACCATCTGGATGAAGGTGAACAACGACAACTACGGCTGCCTCAAAACCGCCTGTCCCAACCGCCCGGAATGCCCGTTTTACCTTGCCCGCGACACGCTGGAAACCGTCGATGTCGTCGTAACCAACCATGATTTGCTGATGGTCGACATCAGCATGGGCGGCGGCGTGATTTTGCCCGACCCTGAAAACAGCTTCTACTGCATCGACGAAGCGCACCACCTGCCCAAGAAAGCACTCAGCCAGTTTGCCGCCGAGCATTCGTGGAACCAAGCGGTGTGGGCGTTGGAAAAACTGCCGCAGGTTACCGGCAAAATTGCCGCACTCACCGACAAAGGCGAGTTGGCGAACCTTGCCGACGAAGCCGCCGCCGCGCTGCTCGAAAGCCTGCACGAATGGCAGTTCCACCTCGCCGAAGAGCCGTCTTTGAGCTTGGGGTCGTCTGAAAACGACAGACGGACAAACAGCGAACCGACCTGGCTGTGGGAAGACGGCAAAATCCCCGAAGGCCTCGAAACCACCGTTTCCAACACCGCCATCGCCGCCCGCAGCCTCTACAAACACATCAACAGCCTCAACGACGCATTGTCCGCCGCCCGCCGCGACAAAGACCAAAACAGCGCGCAAATCGACCGCCTGAGTACCGAATTCGGCGTATTCCGCGCCCGCATCGAACAAATCACCGCCACATGGGATTTGCTCTCCACCGTCCCCCTCGAGGGCGAAGAACCGCTGGCAAAATGGATAACCCGCCGCGCCGACGACAAAAACGACTACATTTTCAACGCCAGCCCCATCAGCAGCGCGTCCCACCTCGCCAACAGCCTGTGGCGGCGCGCGGCAGGCGCAGTGTTGACCTCCGCCACCCTGCAATCCTTGGGCAGCTTCAACCTGATCCTGCGCCAAACCGGACTGCAATGGCTGCCCGAAACCACCACCCTCGCCCTAGAAAGCCCGTTTGATTTCGACGCGCAAGGCGAACTCTACATCCCGCCCGTGCACGCCAGTCCCAAAGACCCCGCCGCGCATACCGCCGCCATCGTCGAATGGCTGCCCAAGCTCATTTCGCCCACCGAAGCCATCGGCACGCTCGTCCTGTTTTCCTCGCGCAAACAAATGCAGGATGTCGCCCTGCGCCTGCCCGACGACTACCTGCCGCTCTTGCTCGTACAAGGCGAATTGCCCAAAGCCGTCCTCCTGCAAAAACACCACCAAGCCATAGAAGAAGGCAAAGCCAGTATCATCTTCGGACTCGACAGCTTCGCCGAAGGACTCGACCTGCCCGGCACCGCCTGCGTGCAAGTCATCATCGCCAAACTCCCCTTCGCCATGCCCGACAACCCCATCGAAAAAACCCAAAACCGCTGGATAGAACAGCGCGGCGGCAACCCCTTCATCGAAATCACCGTCCCCGAAGCCGGCATCAAACTCATCCAAGCCGTCGGCCGCCTCATCCGCACCGAACAAGACTACGGCCGCGTGACCATCCTCGACAACCGCGTCAAAACGCAGCGGTACGGCCAGCAATTACTAGCCAGCCTACCGCCGTTTAAAAGGATAGGTTGAAACCCATAAAAAGGTCGTCTGAAACCTGATTTTCAGTTTCAGACGACCTCAACACAAACACAATCAACACATACCATGAACAAACTCACTTTCATCACCCTGCTTATCCCCCTGCTGGCTTCCTGCGGTTCGGCGTCTCCTAACATGCCCGACCGCGATTACGTCCAAACCCATCCCGCTCCCAAAGCATTCGACCCCAACCGCACCCAATACACCTGCGCCACTTGGACACCGCCGTCCGACACTGATGCCGAAGCCGAGCAATGGTATCGGGCGGCAACCTTACTCCATGCCCAAAGTTGGCGCAGAACCGCGCAAGAGTTGCAGGATATGGTGATTCTGTACGAAGCGGCGGCAAGTCGCGGACATTACCGTGCCATCAACAATCTCTACCTGCTCTACACCGGCACCCAAGGTGCGATGGGGGATTTGTTTGACCAACGTCCTGACCGCGCCCGCAAATGGTTGCATTATGGCTTGGAGAAGGATTGGGCAATAGCATACTACTGGCTGTTTGACTCCTTGTATGACGGTCATGCAGGTTATTACGACCCGAAACTCGGTCTTGCCTACCTGCAAAAGGCAGTAGAATTAGGTGTCCCGTTGGCGCAGTATGAATTGGCACGGATTTACGATATAAAGCTCAAAGATTTAAAAACCGCTCAAGTATTGCTTGATTGTGCCGCCAAGCAGAAATTTTCAGCGGCAATGTATGAATTGGGAATGTTGAAGGCAATGAACGGCAAATTAGATGAGGCACTGTCACTGATGCACAATGCCGTACGGTATGGAGGCGAAAAAGGGGGAATATCAGCCTTAATATTGACAGACATTTTTGGGGAGTCAAAAGGTTTTATGCAGGAATTTTCCGCTATCCCTGCCGACCCCGTTCGAATATCAGCCTATCATGAACTATATGTAGCACTTCAAGGCACGGACACTACCAGCGGCAATATTTTTTATACTTTCCCGCGTCTGGACGAGGTTCTGCCACTGCCTCCCGCCAAAACCCATTGGAAAGGCATCTACTCGGCGATGAGCAAGGAAGACGCGGCGTTCTACCAAAATCCGCCCGATACCGCAGCCCTAGCCGCCGATATCCTCAAACGCGGTATCGTCAAAAAAGAAGAAGTTTACTGGTCGCCGCGCCCTCCCGAGCCTCCCGAAGATCACGGGCTGTAATTGGAATCAAGACACAACATTTAAAAAAGGTCGTCTGAAACCTGATTGCCAGTTTCAGACGACCTCAACACAAACATCATCAACACATACCATGAACAAACTCACTTTCATCGCCCTGCTTGTCCCCCTGCTGGCTTCCTGCGGTTCGGTTTCACTTTCCCAATCCGACCGCGATTACACCCAGACCCATCCCGCACCCAAAGCCTTTGACTCGAAGCGTACCGAATACACTTGCACCACTTGGACGCCACCATCCCCACCCGATGCCGAATCCCATCTTTGGTATCGTGCAGCCACCCTGTTGGATGCCAAAGATTGGCGTATGAACAAACAGGAATTTCAGGACATGATTGTCTTGTACGAAGCCGCGGCGTCGAGGGGGCATTATCAGGCAATCAACAACCTTTACCTGCTCTACACCCATGTGCAAGGTTCGACCGGCATCATGTACAACCCCTTGCACAACCGCGCCCGCAAATGGCTGCACTACGGTCTGGACAAAAACTGGGCGATGGCAAACTATTGGCTGTTTGACGCGCTGTACGAAGGCAATGCAGGTTATCGCCGTAATCCGCAACTTGGTCTTGCCTATCTGCAAAAGGCGGTGGATTTGGGCGTGCCGTTGGCTCAGTATGAGTTGTCTTTAATTTATGATAAACAGTTTAAAGATATGAATACTCGTGAGTTACTCCTTGGTTGTGCTGCCAAGCAGGGTTTTTCTGCTGCCATGGAAGAATTATCTAGGATCAAACGAATCCGTTATGAAAACCTACAAGAATCTTTGCTGCTGATGCACAACGCAGTGCGCCAAGGAGGAGAAGGAGGTGGAGGAGCTGCTTTAAAGCTAAAAATGGTCTTTGCTAAGAATAAAGAACTTATGGATCAATTCTCTGACATCCATGCAGACCCTATCCGAGAAGCAGCTTATAAAGAATTGAAAGTTGCTTTGAAAGGCACAGGCACCCAAAGCGGCAACCCCTTCTACACCTTCCCGCGCCTGGACGAAGTCCTGCCCCTGCCACCTGCCAAAACCCACTGGAAAGGCATCTACTCCGCAATGAGCAAGCAAGATGCAGCGTTCTACCAAAATCCGCCTGACACCGCTGCTCTTGCTGCCGATATCCTCAAATGCGGTATCGTCAAAAAAGAAGAAGTTTACTGGCCGCCGCGCAAAGATTAAGATAAACAGGACTCCTCACCGTTACCCGTACAAACTCAGGACAAACACGACATGACCTTAGACCAATGGCTGCGCCATTCGCAGTTGCCGAGACTCGAAGCCCGTATGTTGCTACAACATGCAGGCGGTTATAGCCGTGTGCAGTTGGTCACGCAAGGTGCCGATCCGCTGCCGGAAGCAGTAGCCGCGCAACTGGATATCCTGCAGGCACGTCGTCTGAAAGGCGAGCCGATGGCGTATATTTTGGGCGGACGGGAGTTTTATGGACGATGGTTTGAAGTCGGTCCCGACGTGTTGATTCCCCGTCCCGAAACCGAGCATTTGGTGGAGGCGGTTATCGGGCATCTTCCTGAAAACGGACAGGTTTGGGATTTGGGAACGGGCAGCGGGGCGGTTGCCGTGACGGTGGCGTTGGAAAGAACGGATGCGACAGTACGCGCTTCCGATATCAGCGGCGGAGCGTTGGCGATTGCCCGTAAAAACGCGGAAACTCTGGGCGCAAGGGTCGAGTTTGCATTGGGTTCGTGGTTTGAGACGGATAAGACGTCGTCTGAAGACAAACACCGCTTCGATGTCATTGTTTCCAATCCGCCTTATATCGAAGCCGGCGACGAGCATTTGAGCCAAGGGGATTTGAGATTCGAGCCGCAAACGGCATTGACAGATTTTGCCGACGGTTTGAGCTGTATTCGAGAGCTGGCGCAGCGCGCGCCGGAATTTTTAAAAGAGGGCGGATGGCTGCTGCTGGAACATGGTTACAACCAAGGCGCAGCGGTGCGGCAGATTTTGACGGCAAACGGCTTTGCCGAAGTCAGTACGCAACAAGATTTGGCAGGGCTGGACAGATTGACTTTAGGCATGTTCCGCCACATCGAATAATGTTTTCCAGTGGTTGAAAGTGAAGCCGCCAATCTGCCGCCTGCCGTATCGTGTCCGTTTACAGTGGTTTAGTCATGCAGTGTCGCAGCATGTAAAGTATTTTCCAATAAAGTAGCAATCGTCATCGGACCGACCCCGCCGGGTACTGGGGTAATCATGCCCGCCCGTTCTTTTGCCACATCAAATTCCACATCGCCGCACAGGCTGCCATCTTCCAAACGGTTAATCCCGACATCAATCACCACTGCGCCGGGTTTAATCCATTCCCCTTTGACAAAATTGGGAATCCCGACGCCTACTACCACAATATCGGCAGCCCCGACTTCCTTGTCCAAGTTTTCCGTCGCACTGTGGCAAATCGTTACCGTGGCGCGGGCAAGCAGCAGCTCCAATGCCTGCGGGCGTCCGACAATATTCGATGCCCCGACGACTACCGCCTTCTTGCCTTTCGGATCGATGCCGTAAGCCTCCAGCAGCGTCATCACACCCTTGGGCGTACAAGGGCGCATCAGCGGCATTTTTACCACCAAACGACCCACGTTATAAGGATGGAAACCGTCCACATCTTTGTCCGGATGGATACGCTCCAAAACAGCCTGACTGTCTAAGCCCTCAGGAAGCGGAAGCTGCACCAAAATACCGTCTACTTCCGCGTTCCCGTTCAATTCATCAATCAGCTTGAGCAAATCTTCCTGAGAAGTCGACGCTGGCAGCTCATAAGACAAAGACCGGATGCCGCATTTTTGGCATGCCGATTTTTTGTTGCGGACATATACGGCACTGGCAGGGTTGTCACCGACCAACACCACGGCCAAACAAGGCGCACGCAATCCGGATTCAAGCCGCTTGGCTACCGCAGCGGATACCAGCTGCAAACGCTCCTGCGATATTTTTTTACCGTCAATCAATTGGGCTGTCATGAAATTTCCATTTGGTTATCAATAAATAGCAAACGCAATTATCGCATTTTTAAACCGATTTGGCAGTCGGATAACAGCAAAAACCAAAACTGTATTTTTGAACGGCATTACACCCGATATGAAGTAGGCAAAAAATTAAATTTTAAATAAAAATAAACAGATAATTTAGAAAAAAGAAAAATGATCTCAAATTGGATTGACAGGATTTCAGCGTATCTGTATATTCGAATTCTTCAGTCGGGGCGTAGCGCAGCCCGGTTAGCGCATCTGCTTTGGGAGCAGAGGGTCGTGAGTTCGAATCCCACCGCCCCGACCACACAAAAAATTCAGCACGAATCGGCATGAGCGCCCGTAGCTCAACCGGATAGAGCACCGACCTTCTAAGTCGGGGGTTACAGGTTCGATTCCTGTCGGGCGTGCCAAAAGTTAATGGTGGCTGTAGCTCAGTTGGTAGAGCCCTGGATTGTGATTCCAGTTGTCGTGGGTTCGAGCCCCATCAGCCACCCCAAATAAAAAATCCTGCATAGCAATATGCAGGATTTTTTATTGTCTATTGCATTTCAAATAGAGGTTGGACTTGCGCGTCATCTGTGAGAATTGAAGTATTTGGCTTTTTAGGTAGCTTTGAGGTCGTCTGAAAAGACCTTTTGAAAGTCATTCTAACGAAACGGACTTTTCATACGATTTTAAAAGGAAACTCATGCACATCACATTTCCTGAATGGTTTGATGATCTTGCCGAATTTGAAGCCGAGAACAAAGGCTGTCTATTGGATTTTCCATTATGTATCAATGGGCAAAATTTTGTTTTTACCTTCTACGATTTGTGCCGCCTCAACCAAACCCGTGCCGATGAATCTGACTCAGTCGGTTTTTTGAAAAATGAAGCAGTCGTTGTGCTGCAAGCGGTAAATCGGGCAAACATCACCTGCTTTGTTCAAGCATTTTTCCAAATAGAATGAAAAATAAAAACATGAAAAAGCACATCACAGACCTGCGCAACGCCCTGTATAACCATGATTTAACTGTTGCTTCTGAAGATGACAGCCCCGCCTTCCCTGCCATGTGGACGCTGTCACATCCCTATTTCACGCTGCCGATGACCATTGCTTTTTATAATGTGAACGATATCCGCATCATACCGTTGCACGAGAGCTTCGGCTGCTATCTGATGGAGCAACCCGAAATATCGCTGTATTTCACTAAAAGCAACCGCCATTCGTGGCAGCGTGATTTGACCGTTTTTATTCAAACGCTGATGCAATACATTCACTCAATCGAAGCGAAACGCGACAAGGCTGTCCGAAAGGACATTTGAACAAACGGTCTTCCGGTAAACACGGTTTTCCAAACAAAGAGACGTCGTCTGAAAACAGCAGAAGTTTTTCAGACGACGTCTTTGCTTTTACGCAATGTTTAGAAGCGGTAGTTTACGCTCAGGCGGATATCGCGGCCTGGTTCAGGCAGAGAGCTGGCACCTGCACGCTGGCTGTGCGGCTTGTAGTTTTTATTCAAGACATTGTTGACGGCGAAGTTGACGTTCAAGTCGTCTTTGCCTGTCGGCTTCCAGTTGGCAAATATATCGTTGACGCCGTAGCCTGCACGGACAACATTCAGAGCTACGTCAGAGCCACGCGAGGTCGGAGCATAGCCTGCATTTTGGACATAACGTCCGCGCCAGCCGATTTCCAGGTTCGGATTGTCGAATTGGTACGACAGACCTGTCGTCCATGTACGTCCCATCGGGATAGCGGTTGTCACGATGTCGGCGGTATCTCCGTTCAGCTTCGGTCTGCTGTAAGCTACGCCTGCGCGGGCGGTCAGACCTTTCCAACGGTAGGCGGCGTTCAGTTCGTAACCTCTGTTTTTCAGCTTGCCGCCGTTATACCAGACGTAGTTTCGCCCTTCTTGGCGGATGGCTTGCACATCTTTGATTTGTTGGTGGAAGTAGCTGCCGGACAGTGTTAGGGCAGAATTCCAGTGGTAGTTAAAGCCAATTTCTGCATTTCGCGAGCGTTCTGCTTTCAAGTCAGGCGATGCAACAATCGGCCTGTTGTTTGCTAAAGCTGCTTCGTACAGGCGGGGGCTGCGGGTTGCATAGTTCAGGCTGGTGTTGATAGAGAATTCGGGAGAAATATCATAAACCAACCCGATGCTTGGATTGAAGTTGCCGTCTGAGTTTTCTGTTTTGCTGCTGGTTTTCATTTTCCAACGGTCATAGCGCAGACCTGTGGTCAGCGTAACCGGTGAGAGATCCCAAATACCTTCAACATATGCGCCTGCATCGTTTTTCTTCTCTCCACCTTCTCCATTTGAGCTACTTTTTTGAGTACGCCAGTTTAATCCGTATTTTAAGGTGTGACGGTCAAATATACGGCTGTCAAGATTCAGGTTGGCTCCGTATGTCCGTACTTCGCCGTCCAATTCATAATTGGGATTGGGGGCTTCGTCGCGTTTTGTATTCAAGCGGTAAACATTGGCTTTGATTTTTTCGATAAAGCCCAAGTTTCCGCCTTTGAATTCCAAGTTGGTGGTGTCTTGGGTCAGCGTGCGGTAACGCGGCGAGTTGTTGGCGGTATTCGGAATACGGTTGCCGTTGGCATCCAAAATGTATTGACCCGTGCGGCGGTCGGTTTGGAATACTTGTGAGAAATCAAACTCCTCGCGCAGAGCGCGCTCCCCATATTGTTTCTCTTGGCGGTGGCTTAATTCAATGCGGTTGTCTTCGTTGAAACGATAGCCGATTTTGCCCAACAAACCGCGCGAACCCAATGCGCTGTTCAAAACCTTATCGCCTCCAAGCAGATTACGGTAGCCTTTGCCTGCTGTGTATTCTTTTTCACGCACGAAATTGCCTGAAACCAAAGCATCAAAACCGCCTGCCTGACCGTAAACGCTTGCGCCGCGCGAATAGCCTTTATTGCTGCTGATACCAGCATTTACTTTGAAACCGACGTTTTGACCTTCTCTCAGTAAGTCTTTGGCTTCAACCGTTTCGGCAACAATCGCGCCGCTGGTTGCGCCGATACCTGCGGAGGCTGAACCCGTACCTTTTTGCACGGCAACGACTTTTACCAATGCGGGGTCGAGCATAAAACGACCATTGTGGTGGAAAATCTGGCTGTCGGTGTAAGTATCGTCAACTTTATAGTCTATTTGGTCTTGTCCCATACCTCGGATGGTTACCCATTGCGACTGACCGTTGCCGCCGCCGAAACTGATAGAGGGTTCGTTGAACAATACGTCTTTTAAATCAGTGGAAGTCGTTTCTTCCATACGTTTCGTTGTTACACGGTGTGTGGCGCTTGTAGCCTGACCTTTGACGGTAACAGTATCAAGGGTAACGCTTTCTTTCGCTTCGTTTTCCGCGTGGGCAAAGCCGGCGGCGAGTGCCAGTGAAAGCAGGCTGAATCGGAACAGGGGGGAAGTCATGTAAATTTCCTTTTTGGATAAGTTTCAGTTCTTTAAATAAACTATTTATTAATAATAATTTCTATTTATTTTAAAGATAGGATATTATTTTGTAAAGGCGTACATAGGTTTGCATCCATCGTTTCATGCCTTTTGCTGATAGAACCATTTGAAGCTTGCCGACTGGAAAAGTTCATCTGAAAATGCCTGCCTGTTTGAACCGTATTGAGAGATGGTGCGCAATCTGTCATGCCCGTTTTCAGACGACCCTGCATAGAAAATTTTTACTTCTTCCCTTGAATTTATCGGGCCGAACCCTAATTTGCCGCTGTGTTCAGGTAAGTTTGTTGACAAACTTGCCGCCTTATTTTTCAAACCGCATCTGCCGGATGAAGGCAGATGGTTGTTTTCAAACTATTTATCGGAGCATAAAACATGACCATCCGTCCTTTACACGACCGCGTCGTCGTCAAACGCTTGGAAGCTGAAGAGAAAACCGCATCAGGCATCGTCCTGCCGGGAGCAGCCGCCGAAAAACCCGATATGGGCGAAGTGATCGCCGTGGGCGCAGGCAAAATCGGTAAAGACGGCAACCGCCGTCCGCTGGATGTCAAAGTCGGCGACAAAGTCATTTTCGGCAAATACAGCGGCCAAACCGTAAAAGCCGACGGCGAAGAGCTGTTGGTAATGCGCGAAGAAGACATTTTCGGGATTGTGGAATAAGCATTCCGTGCATTCAAAACGACAGGTCGTCTGAAAAGGCATACAAGGTTTTCAGACGACCTCAGACAGAATCAAATGTATTAAATAAATTAGGAGAATCAAAATATGGCAGCAAAAGACGTACAGTTCGGTAACGAAGTCCGCCAAAAAATGGTCAGCGGCGTGAACACTCTGGCAAACGCCGTCCGCGTAACTTTGGGTCCTAAAGGTCGCAACGTAGTCGTTGACCGCGCATTCGGCGGCCCGCACATCACCAAAGACGGCGTTACCGTCGCTAAAGAAATCGAACTGAAAGACAAATTCGAAAACATGGGCGCGCAAATGGTGAAAGAAGTCGCGTCCAAAACCAATGACGTAGCGGGCGACGGTACCACTACCGCCACCGTACTGGCGCAAGCCATCGTAGCCGAAGGCATGAAATACGTGACCGCCGGTATGAACCCGACCGACCTGAAACGCGGTATCGACAAAGCCGTCGCCGCTTTGGTTGAAGAGCTGAAAAACATCGCCAAACCTTGCGACACTTCCAAAGAAATCGCCCAAGTCGGCTCGATTTCCGCCAACTCCGACGAACAAGTCGGCGCGATTATTGCCGAAGCGATGGAAAAAGTCGGCAAAGAAGGCGTGATTACCGTTGAAGACGGCAAATCTTTGGAAAACGAATTGGATGTCGTCGAAGGTATGCAGTTCGACCGCGGCTACCTGTCCCCTTACTTCATCAATGACGCGGAAAAACAAATCGCCGCGCTGGACAATCCTTTTGTTTTGTTGTTCGACAAAAAAATCAGCAACATCCGCGACCTGCTGCCTGTTTTGGAACAAGTGGCAAAAGCCAGCCGTCCGCTGTTGATTATTGCTGAAGACGTAGAAGGCGAAGCCTTGGCGACTTTGGTCGTGAACAACATCCGCGGCATCCTGAAAACCGTTGCCGTTAAAGCCCCGGGCTTCGGCGACCGCCGCAAAGCCATGTTGCAAGACATCGCCATCCTGACCGGCGGTACCGTAATTGCCGAAGAAGTCGGCCTGTCTTTGGAAAAAGCCACTTTGGAAGACTTGGGTCAAGCCAAACGCATCGAAATCGGTAAAGAAAACACCACCATCATCGACGGCTTCGGCGACGCTGCCCAAATCGAAGCGCGTGTTGCCGAAATCCGCCAACAAATCGAAACCGCAACCAGCGATTACGACAAAGAAAAACTGCAAGAGCGCGTTGCCAAACTGGCAGGCGGCGTGGCAGTGATTAAAGTCGGTGCCGCTACCGAAGTCGAAATGAAAGAGAAAAAAGACCGCGTGGAAGACGCGCTGCACGCTACCCGCGCAGCCGTTGAAGAAGGCGTGGTTGCTGGCGGCGGCGTAGCCCTGTTGCGCGCCCGTGCCGCTCTGGAAAACCTGCACACCGGCAATGCCGACCAAGACGCAGGCGTACAAATCGTCTTGCGTGCCGTTGAGTCTCCGCTGCGCCAAATCGTTGCCAACGCAGGCGGCGAGCCTAGCGTAGTGGTGAACAAAGTGCTGGAAGGCAAAGGCAACTACGGTTACAACGCAGGCTCCGGCGAATACGGCGACATGATCGAAATGGGCGTACTCGACCCTGCCAAAGTAACCCGTTCCGCGCTGCAACACGCCGCGTCTATCGCCGGCCTGATGCTGACGACCGACTGCATGATTGCCGAAATCCCTGAAGAAAAACCAGCTATGCCTGACATGGGCGGCATGGGTGGAATGGGCGGCATGATGTGAGGTTGCCCAAACCTGAGCGCAAACAAAAACCTGCACGGACAACCGTGCAGGTTTTTTCTTTGAAAGAAGGTCGTCTGAAAACGAGAAGGGTGAATTTTCAGACGACCCCTAGCTTATCTCGCCTGCTCCATAGCAGCCGTTAACGCATTAAAGTTTTGCATTAGCGTTGCTTTATCGAACCAGCCAGCCAGTGTAAACAGCTGTATCAAAATCCCTATAATCACAACCATGCAGCAGAAGTACAAAAGATAACCTTTGAATACCGTCCAAACTTTAACCTGCCCCATCTTCATCAAGCTGACAGCCTGCACCCAAAACACCCAAGTCTTCCAAAACATCAGCAGCGGCGTAATCTGCGGGACGTAAAACACAAGCAGCGCCGGAATCATCAAAGCTTCCGATGCCAAGATGAATCCCCATAAAGGCAGGCGCGGTGCGCCGTTTCTGCTCAAAACATGACGCATCACGCGGCTCAAAATCAGCCACTTTATAACGGTAACCAACACGCCAAAGACAACGGCAGCAGTGCTGACGCCGAGCAAGGTCGACATATCTGCCGCATTAATCATGCCCAACAGCAGCAAAATCGCCAAAATGACAGGCAGCGTATAGAAATAATCAGCAGGATTTTTATAGCGCAGACGCAGAATATCCCACATATCTTTTAAAAAATCATACAACATCAAACAGATATCTTCAGAAACAAAAAAGCGATTGTATCTTAAAACGACACATAGGTCGTCTGAAATCGACAATCCTCCCCGATGGAAAAATTATGGGTGCCGACGGTCGATATCCAGTGGATTTTGTTCAAAATCATCGAAATTTAATTTAAGCTAAAACAAAAGTTTATAAAATATCTCCGCACCATTTCAAAATAAACCTTGCATGAACCCGTTGTTTTTGGTTTAATGCCCACTTCCCTGCAATGCAGATGAAGGCCAGATAGCTCAGTTGGTAGAGCAACGGATTGAAAATCCGTGTGTCGGCGGTTCGATTCCGCCTCTGGCCACCACAAAAACCGCCTAAGGCGGTTATTTTTTTATCTCATGCCATCAAGCATCATCAAGCCAATCCCTGTCGATAAGACATCCCACAATTTTCAGTTCATTCTGTCATCTGACCCTGCCCCTTTCCGCTAATCGAAACGTCTTTTGTATTTGAAATACAAAACGAAGGTCGTCTGAAACCTTTCAGACGACCCCATCC